>NZ_JAAGNB010000059.1:0-21295 GCF_010550475.1 Amycolatopsis sp. SID8362 | reverse complement strand
GGCTGCCGCCGGCGAGGGTGCCGTCGGCGAGGTCGCCGTCGGCGAGGTCGCCGTCGGCGAGGTCGCCGTCGGCGGGGGCTATGCCGAGCGGCTCGTCGCCGCGTTCGCCGAGGAGACCGGGCTGGCTGTGCCGGTGCTGCCGTGGCATTCGCTGCGGACGCCCGTCGCCGACCTCGCCGGGGCGCTCGCGTTCACGGCCGGGGCGCTGGGGAAGCTCGCCGTCGATGTCGCGACGCTGACCCGGACCGAGCTGGGTGAGGTCGTCGAACCGGCCGCTGATGGGCGGGGTGGGTCGTCGGCGATGCCGCACAAGCGGAATCCCGTGCTCGCGACGCTGATCCGTTCGGCCGCGCTGCAGGTGCCCGTGCTGGCCGCCGGCGTCACGCAGTCGATGCTGGCCGAGGACGAACGGTCGGCTGGGGTGTGGCATGCCGAGTGGCAGCTGGTGCGGGAGTGTCTGCGGCTGACCGGTGGGGCCGCGTACACCGCTGTCGAGCTGGCGCGGGGGCTCTCCGCTCGGCCGGAGCGGATGGCGGAAAACCTGGCGTCGACGCACGGGCTGATCGTCTCGGAACGGCTCTCCGCCGTGCTCGCGCCGCTGCTCGGGAAGGCGAAGGCCAAGGAGCTGCTGGGTGAGGCGTCGCAGCGGGCTGTTGAAGAAGACCGGCCGCTGCGGGACGTGCTGGCCGAGCTGCCTGCCGTCACCGGGGTGCTGACCGCGGCCGCGCTGGATGGGCTGCTTGATCCCGCTGGGTACACCGGGGCCGCCGGTGAGCTGGTCGATCGTGCGCTCGAGCAGGGGGCCAAAAAAGTTTGAACCGCCTCTGGCGGGTGTCCGTGTAGTGGGTATCAGGCCGCACCGAGCGGCGGGAAAACCCAACGGACACAAGGAGAACTTCCATGCTTCGCACGCGCATCGCCGTCTCCGTCGCCGCGGCGGCAGCCGGGCTGGCAGTGCTCACCGCTTGCTCGGGTGCCGAAACTGCTCAGCCGGTCATCGCACCCGCAGCGGCCGGGGGCACCGGTGGCGGCCAGATCGCCAACGGGCAGGTCGGGAACGCCGCCCCCGCGTCGAACGAGTCGAAACTCGTCGTCGCGGACGTCGCCAACGTCGGGCAGGTGCTCACCGACCAGAACGGGATGACGCTCTACCGGTTCGACAAGGACACGGCGAAGCCGCCGAAGTCCAATTGCGACGGTGACTGCGCCAAGGCTTGGCCGCCGATGCTGGCGACCGGGGACGTGCAGGTGCAGGGGGTCGACAAGAACCTCGTCGGGAAGGTGACGCGGTCCGACGGGACCGAGCAGATCACCGTCGGCGGGTGGGCGCTCTACCGCTACGCCAAGGACACCAAGGCCGGGGACGCGAGCGGGCAGGGCGTCGGCGGGGCCTGGTACGCCGCGAACGCCAAGGGCGGAAAGGCCGGGCAGGCCGCCGCCGAAGCCGGTGTCGTCAAGCTCAGCGCGAGCAAGATCGACGGGCTCGGGGACGCGATCGTCGACCAGAACGGGATGACGCTGTACCTGTTCACGAAGGACACCAAGAAGGCCAAGACGTCCGCCTGCAACGGCGACTGCGCCAAGACGTGGCCCGCGGTCCTGTCGAACAACGGCAAGGTCGAACTGCAGGGCATCGACTCGAAGCTGCTGGGCAGCATCAAGCGCGCGGACGGCACCGAGCAGGTCACCATCGGCGGCTGGCCGGTCTACACCTTCGCGAAGGACCTGAAGCCGGGCGACGCGAACGGCATGGGCGTCAACGGCACGTGGTTCGTCATCGAGCCCAACGGGTGCAAGGTCGGGACCACCCCCAGCACCGCCGCCAACCAGGCTCCGGCTGACAGCGGTGCGGGGACCAGCAACTCCGGCTCCGGAGGCACCACCTACTGAACTCCTAGTGGGCGAGGCCCGGCGGACGCTCTTCACGAGCGGCCTCCGGGCCTCGCTCGTCGTGGTGGCGGCGCAGGAACGACCGGCGACGCGGGGTGGCGTCGTCGGTGCGGTCGACGCGGTCGCGGTCGATGACTTCGGTGTGCTGCTCGGCGAGCGCGGGCTCGTCGGCCGTTTCGTCCTCGGGCAGCAGGATGGTGCGGCGGGCCGGCAGGACCGCGATCAGCAGACCGAGGGCGGCGACGCCGAGGTGCAGCCACGTGTCGGCGGGGCCCATGTCCAGCGGGTTGCCGGCGGTGGCGAAGGGGTTGTTGGAGATGAGGCCGTCGATCATCAGGCCCCACACGAACAGCAGGCCGTAGCCGATGAACAGCAGCCAGCCGAACGTCCGGGCGCGGCCCGAGCCGAAGGCCAGGAGCAGGCCGATGACGCCGGTTCCGATGCGGACGACGCTCATGAGCGGGTTGGCGGAGAACCGCCAGAAGCCCGCGTCGTGGTGGCCGGCGAAGTTGCCGAAGCCCGTCCTGGTCAAGCCGATGATGCCGACGACGAGGAACGCGATCCCGGCCAGTCCGGCCAGCACCTGCGCCGGTTGCAGGCCGCGAACCCGGATGCGTGCGCCTTTCGCGTGAGTCATGACTCCAGTCCTTCCCAGCGGGTGGTGACGACCGTCACCGCTCTCGGGTACCCCGTGCACACGGTGAGCGAAACGACGGTGCTTGCCCGCGGGCCACCTGCGCGTTCGCGGTTGAGGCCCCCGGCGAGAGCTATCCCACAAATTCACCCGTTTCAGCGAACAGCGCGGGGCGCTCCCGGCAATCCGGGTCATGCGCAAGCTGAGCGGGATCTTCCTGGTGGGGCTGTGCCTGGGGGCGATCGGCGCGGTGGTGGTCACGGCGCGTCACGACGTCCCCGCGGCGCCCGCGCCCCTCGCGGCCGCCGAACCGCTGACAACGATGTCCGAAACGCCGGTGAGCACGCCGACACCGACACCGACGCCGAGCAAGAGCGCGACGCCGGCCAAGAGCGCGCCCAAGGTGGCGGCCGGCGAGCTGGACCGGCTGATGCCGAGCGGGACCGCCAGCGCCGTGGTGTTCGACCGGCAGAGCGGCGCGGCGACCGTCTCCGTGCGGGCCGACCGCGGGTACACGTCGGCGTCGCTGGTGAAGCTGCTGATCGCGCTCACTGTGCTCGACCGGGGCGGGCCCACGGCGTCGGTGCAGAAGATGTTGTCCCGCAGCGACGACGGGCTCGCGAGCGGGTTCTGGTCGGCGTACGGCGGGCCGGCGATCGTCACGCGCTGGGCGGCGAAGCTCGGGCTCACCGGGACGAAGCCGCCCGCGGACCCGGGGCGCTGGGGTGACACGCGGATCACCGCGCGGGACGTCGTGCGGATCTGGCAGTACGTGCTGGAGCACGCGCCGGGCGCGGTCATGGCCGCGCTGCGGGGTGCGACCGAGCGGGGGTCCGACGGGTTCCGGCAGTACTTCGGCATCCCGGACGCCGCCGGTGGCCGGCCGTGGGCGGTCAAGCAGGGGTGGTCGTGCTGCGGGCCGACGCGGATGCTGCACACCTCGGGAGTGGTCGGCGACGGGGACCGCTACATCGTGGTAGTGCTGAGCGAGCACCCCGCGTCGGTCGACTACGCGACCGGTTCGAAGCGGGTGACGGCGCTCGTCACCGCGCTGCTCGGCTGACGCTCACTGGTCGGTGTCCGCCAGCGCTCCGTGCGCGCCGGACTTCGGCAGCGCCCACGGCAGGACGCCGCCTGTCGTCTCGGCTTGGCGGCCGGCCGGAGCCGGGCTCGTGGTGTGCGCGCCGATCCACGCCAGGACGTCGGGGATCTGGGACTTGAAGGTGTTCATGTTGTGGCCCGCGTCCCGGATGCGCCACGACGTGAACTGCACCGGCGGCCGCGCCGCGGCGCGGATCTGGTCGATCGCGTAGCTCTCGTAGTTCTCCTTCTCGCCGGAGATGGCGAGGATCTGGACCGGGGACGGGTGGAGGCGGACGTTGACCCGGACGTTGTTGGCGTCGTTGATGTCCTGGCGGCCGTGGAACAGGTCCTCGGTCTCGGCGTCGACCTGTGCCTTGTCGTAACCGCTGACGCTGACCGCCTGGCCGTACCACTGCGGGTGGCGCGTCACCAGGTTCATCGCGCAGTAGCCGCCGGAGGACCAGCCGGCGATCGTCCACCCCTGGCGGTTCGCGGAGACGCCGAGCTTCTGCAGGGCCCAGTCGCGCAGGTCGGCCGTCAGGTACGTGTCGTTCGCCGTTCCGTTGACCTCGTCGACGCATTCGGTGTCGTGGCCGACCTTCGGCACGCCCGTCGGGTCCGGGACGATCACCACCGTCGGCGGCAGGACCTTCTTCGCGATCGCCGCGTCGAGCTGCTCCGGCATGTGGTAGCCGCTCGTGAAGACCTCGGGGCCGGACGGGTAGTTCGGGATCCACTCGATCGCCGGGAACCGCAGTTCCTTGTACGCCGCGTCGAAGTACTGCGGGGGCAGGTACACCGTGACGTCGCGGGTCAGCTTGGTGCGCCGGCCGGTCACCTTCATGTGGACGACCGTGCCCTTGCCCTCCTTCGCGTGCGCGACGCCCGTGTCGCGCAGCCGCTCGAGGTCCTCGCCGTTCTGCGCCGCCTCGGCGTCGGTGCCCTGGCCGGCGTACACGCCGGTGCCGAGCAGCGAACCGACCGTCGGGAAGAAGCCGCCGATCATGTTGCCCGCCATGCCGGTGGTCAGGACCAGCAGGACGACCGCGAGCAGGATCGTGGCACTGCGCCACAGGCGCTTGCGCTTCCAGCGGTCCCAGAACCACGGGACGGCGACGATCGCGAGCAGCGTCAGCACGACCACCACGATCATGTTGACCGGCGAATCGAGCCGGATGCCGCTCAAGTTCATGGGGTTTGTCCTTCCGGGCGGGCAGTGAACGCGCACCCGGAACCCCCCGGACTCGCGTATATATCACGTTTGAGCCCACGGACAAGTTGCGGCCCTGTGACTTCTGTCATAGGGCCGCAACGCACTCCGAACTCAGCGTTTTCTCAGTTATTTCCCCAAAGCGCGGGTCAGGACGGTGATGGCCTGCGTGATCGCGGCCTCGGCGGCGTGGGTCTCGCGCAGGGCGTTGACCATCACGAAGTCGTGGATGATCCCCTGGTACCGGACGGCCGTGACGGGCACGCCCGCCTGACGCAGCTTCGCCGCGTACGCCTCGCCTTCGTCGCGCAGGACGTCGGCCTCGCCGGTGATCACGAGGGCCGGGGGCAGGCCGGCGAGCTCGTCGAGCGACGCGCGCAGCGGGGACGCGGTGATCTCGGCGCGCTGGGCGGGGTCGGTCGTGTACTGATCCCAGAACCACTTCATGCCTTCGCGGCCGAGGAAGTAGCCTTCGGCGAACTTCAGGTACGACTCGGTGTCGAAGTTCGCGTCGGTGACCGGGTAGAAGAGCACCTGCTGCTTGAAGGTGACGTCGCCGCGCTGCTTGGCCAGGATCGTCAGCGCCGCGGTCATGTTCCCGCCGACGGAGTCCCCGGCGATCGCGATGCGCGAGGTGTCCAGGCCCTGCGAAGCACCGTTCGACGCAACCCACTTCGCGACGGCGTAGCTCTGCTCGATGGCGACCGGGTAGCGCGCCTCCGGCGAGCGGTCGTACTCGGGGAACACGACGGCCGCGCCGACGCCGGCCGCGAGTTCGCGCACCAGCCGCTCGTGGGTGTGGAAGTCGCCGAACACCCAGCCTGCGCCGTGGATGTAGACGATCACCGGCAGCGGGCCCTCGACGCCCTCGGGACGGACGATCCGGGTCTCGACCTCGCCGGTCGGGCCGCCCGGGACCTGGATGACCTCGATCGACGCCGGGGCCATGGCGACATCACCGTCCTGGACGCCGTCGACGGCCTTGCGCCCTTCCGCGGGCGGCAGCTGGAACAGGTACGGCGGCTGGTCGGTGGCCTCGGCGAACGCCTGCGCGGCCGGTTCGAGGGCCAGGTTGTGCGGGTTGGCGGTCATGTCGTCCTCCTGGGTTCGAAGCTGATGCGACCAAAGTAGCTCGCAACTCAGTTGTGCACAACTTAATGACGTCCAATGAGATGCAGGGCACTTCAGTTGCCGCGCAGTCCGAGGTCGGGAACCATGGAGTGGTACGTAGAGAGGAGGACGCCATGGCATCGCTGCGGCTGGACGACCAGCTCTGCTTCGGGCTGTACTCGGCGTCTCGCGCGGTGACGTCGCTGTACCGGGTCGTCCTGGAAGACCTCGACCTGACCTACCCCCAGTACCTGGTGATGCTGGCGCTCTGGGAGCAAGACCACCGCCTGGTGAAGGAGCTCGGCGCCGAGCTGAACCTCGACTCGGGCACGCTCTCGCCGCTGCTCAAGCGGCTGCAGACCGCGGGACTGGTGGTCCGGAACCGGCAGGCCGACGACGAGCGGTCGGTCCGCGTCAGCCTGAGCGAGGCCGGGAAAGCGTTGCGCAAGAAGGCACAGGACATCCCCGACGTGATCGGGACGGCGATGAGCCTGGACGACGCCGGGGTGGCCCGGCTGCGCGCCGAACTGGACCGCCTGACAGAGTCGGTGAACGCCTATCGGGAGGCTCTGGCACCGGCATGATCAACCACGACGACGCACTGAAGGCCGTCGAAAGCAGCTTGGACCGCCCTTCGGCGGCCCGGATCTACGACTACTTCATCGGCGGGCACACGCACTACGCGATCGACCGGAACTTCGCGGAGAAGGTCCGCGCCCGGCTGCCGCTGATGGGCGAGTACTGCCTGACGAGCCGTCAGTTCCTCGGCCGCGCGGTCCGGCAGTGCGTCCGCGAGGGCATCCGCCAGTTCGTCGACATCGGCTCGGGCCTGCCGACCGCGGGCAACGTCCACGAGGTTGCCGACGAAGAGCGCGAGGAGCTCGACACGCGCGTGCTCTACATCGACAACGAGCCGATCGCGCTCGCGCACTCGACGTTGCTGCTCGCCGACACCGCCGACCCGGAGCGCCACCACGCCATCGCCGCGGACTTCCTGCAGCCGGAGGACCTCTGGGACCGGGTGACCGCGTCCGACGTCATCGACGTGCGGGAGCCGATGGCGCTGGTGATCAACGCCGTCATGCACTTCGTCAAGGACGAGCAGAACCCGGACCGCCTGCTCGATTTCTACCGCGACCGGCTGCCGTCCGGCTCGCTGCTGGTGCTGTCGCAGATGACCAACGAGAACCCGGTCAACGAGGACGAGCGCCAGGCGCTGATCGACCTGCTCGAGTACTACGAGACCACGACGAACCCCGGTTTCCTGCGGCCGATGGCCGAGTTCGAACGCTTCTTCGGCGGCTGGCCGATGCTGGCGCCGGGGCTGGTCTACGCGCCGGCGTGGCATCCCGACGAGCAGACCGTGTTCGCCGGGTCGCCGTCCGAATCGCGGGTCATCGGCGGCGTCGCCCGCAAGCCTTAAGACGCTTCGCGCAGTCCTTCGAGGAGGTCGAGGACGGCGCTCTTGCCCAGCTCGACGGCCTTGCGCAGCACTTCGGGGTCGCGCTCGACCACGCCGACGTCCGGCGATCCCGCCGGCGGCCGGATGCTCAGGATCCGCGGGTCCGACGCCAGGACCTCCTCGTCCTCGACGTCGCGGCGGTAGGTGTCGCGCCACGCCGGGATCGCGCCCGGGGCCTGGCGGCGCAAGAACCGCGGCACCACGACGTCGTATGCGCGCGGTGGCGGCACCGGGAGCTCATCGGCGCGGCGGGTGCGCAGGACGAGGACGTCGGTCGCGTCCTGGGCCAGCGCCGTCCGGTATGGGATCGGTTCGGCGACGCCCGCGTCGACGAACCGGCGGCCGGCCATCGGAATGGGCGGTCCGGCCAGCACCGGCATGCACGACGACGCCGCGAGCGCGACCTTGATCGCGTCGACGTCGGCGAGAAAAGGGTGGAGGTCGGTCGACTCCCCTGTGTCGGCGTCGGTGGCCAGGGGGTGGAACGTCACCGGGTTGGCCAGGATCGCCGGGAAGTCCATCGGTTCCAGTACCGAATAGACCTGGTGGACGAGGTATTCGAGGTCGATCACCGCGCGGCCGCGCAGGGTGTGCAGCGGGTTGATGATGCGGCGCATGACGACCGGGTTCCACCAGGTCCGGACGCCGGTCGAAGAGCAGCCGCTGAGCAGCCAGGCGCCGTTGAGCGCGCCGGCCGACGAGCCGTAGACGGCGTCGAAGACCGGGACGGCGCCGAGTTCGTCGAGTGCCAGTGCCATGCCGCTGGAGTAGGTGCCGCGGCTGCTGCCGCCTTCGATGGCGAGCGCGAGGCGCCTGCCGTCGGTGCGTTCGCCCGGGACGCTGCCCGTCGCCAGTCGTTCGGAGATCAGTTCGAGTACCGGATGCACTCGTCCCATCCTGCCCCCGCCCGGGCGTCGCTTTCACGTGAAAGCGGCCACCTGGGGGCGTAGCTTTCACGTGAAAGTGACGCGTCACTCCTTGCCGTGCAACTGGGTGCATATGAAACTGGGTGCATGGCACTGGAGCACGCGATCCTCGTCTCGCTGTCCGAGCGCGCCGGCTCGGGCTACGAGCTGACGCGCCGGTTCGAGAAGTCGATCGGGCTCTTCTGGAGCGCCACCCACCAGCAGATCTACCGCGTGCTGAAGCGGATGGAAGAGGCCGGCTGGGTGGCCGTCGACGTCGTCGCGCAGTCGGGGCGGCCGGACAAGAAGGTCTACACGGTCAGCGACGGCGGCCGCGCCGAACTGGTCCGCTGGCTGGCCGAGCCCGATCCGAGCGCCGGACCGGTCGAACTGGCCGTGAAGATCCGCGGCGCCACCTTCGGGGACCCGGCGAAAGTCGCCGAAGAGATCGTGCGGCACCGGGCACAGCACGCCGAACGCCTCGACGTCTACCGCCAGATCGAAAAGCGCGACTTCCCCTCGCCCGCGGGCCTCCAGGGCCAGCACCTGCACCAGTACCTGGTCCTGCGCGGCGGCATCCGCGTCGAAGAGGGCCAGGTCGAGTGGTTCGACGAAGTCCTCGCCGCCCTCCACCACCCCAAGGACGCCTGATGACCCCGTACCCGAACTTGCTTTCGCCGCTCGACCTCGGCTTCACGACGCTGCGCAACCGCGTCCTGATGGGGTCGATGCACACCGGCCTCGAGGACAAGGCCGCGCACTTCCCCGAGCTGGCCGAGTACTACGCCGAACGCGCTCGCGGCGGGGTCGGCCTGATCGTCACCGGCGGGTTCGCGCCGAACAAGACCGGCTGGCTGCTGCCCCTGGCGTCGAAGCTGACGACGTCCGCCGAAGCGAAGCAGCACCGCCAGCTCACGGTTCCGGTCCACGAAGCCGGTGGCAAGATCGCACTGCAGGTGCTGCACGCCGGCCGGTACGCCTACCACCCGCTGAGCGTGTCGGCGTCGAGCATCAAGGCGCCGATCAACCCGTTCCGGCCGCGCGCGCTGACCGGCTACGGCGTCCGCAAGCAGATCGACGCCTTCGCCCATTGCGCCGCCCTCGCGCGCGAAGCGGGCTACGACGGCGTCGAGATCATGGGCTCCGAGGGGTACCTGATCAACCAGTTCCTGGCCGAGCGCACCAACAAGCGCACCGACGCCTGGGGCGGCACGCCGGAGAAGCGCCGCCGGTTCGCCGTCGAGATCGTCAAGCGCACGCGGGAAAAGGTCGGTGAGGACTTCATCATCATCTACCGGCTGTCGATGCTCGACCTCGTCGACGGCGGCCAGCGCTGGGAAGACGTCGTCGCGCTCGCGAAGGAAGTCGAAGCCGCCGGGGCGACGATCATCAACACCGGCATCGGCTGGCACGAGGCCCGGGTGCCGACGATCGTGACGTCGGTGCCGCGCGCCGCGTTCACCTGGGTGACCGGGAAGCTCAAGCCGCACGTCGGGATCCCGGTCGTCACGTCGAACCGGATCAACATGCCGCAGGTCGCCGAGGAAGCCTTGAGCGGCGGCGACGCCGATCTCGTGTCGATGGCGCGGCCGTTCCTCGCCGACCCGGAGTGGATCCGGAAGGCCGAGACCGGCCGCGAGGACGAGATCAACACGTGCATCGCCTGCAACCAGGCCTGCCTCGACCACGCCTTCAAGCGCAAGCTCGTGTCCTGCATGGTCAACCCGCGCGCGGGTCACGAGACGAAGCTGACCCTCGCCCCGACGCGGCGGCAGAAGCACGTCGCCGTCGTCGGGGCCGGGCCCGCGGGGTTGTCCGCCGCGACCGCGCTCGCCGAACGCGGGCACGGCGTCGAGCTGTTCGAGGCCGACGACGAGATCGGCGGCCAGTTCGGCATCGCGCGGAAGATCCCCGGCAAGGAGGAGTTCGCCGAGACCATCCGCTACTACCAGCGGCGGCTCGAAGTCACCGGCGTGAAGCTGCACCTCGGAAAGCGCGTGTCCGCGGCCGACCTGACCGGCTTCGACGAGGTCGTGCTCGCCACCGGCGTCGCGCCGCGCGTGCCGTCGCTGCCCGGGATCGACCACCCGAAGGTGCTTTCCTACGTCGACGTCGTGAAGCACGGCAAGCCGGTCGGCGAGCGGGTCGCCGTCATCGGGGCCGGCGGGATCGGCGTCGACGTCAGCGAATTCCTCACGCACGCGGATTCGCCCGCACTCGACCTCGACGCGTGGATGGCCGAGTGGGGGGTCGCCGACCCGGAGACCGCGCCGGGCGGGCTCACGACGCCGAAGCCCGAGCCGTCGCCGCGGCAGGTGTACCTGCTGCAGCGCAAGAAGACCGGGATCGGTTCCGGGCTCGGCAAGACGTCGGGCTGGGTGCACCGCGCCGCGCTCAAGGCCAAGCGCGTCGAGCAGGTCCCCGGCGTCAGCTACGAACGCGTCGACGACGACGGCCTGCACATCACCGTCGATGGCACGCCGCGGCTGCTCGAAGTCGACACGGTCGTCGTCTGCGCCGGTCAGGAGCCCGTGCGGGACCTCGCGGACGAGCTGCGCGCCGCGGGGCTGCCGGTGCACCTCATCGGCGGCGCCGACGTCGCCGCGGAACTCGACGCGAAACGCGCGATCGACCAGGGAACGCGGCTCGCGGCCGCGCTGTAGCCCGATAAGCGTCGGGCACTGGCAGGATGGGGCGCGTGCGAGACGTATGCGTGATCGGGCTCGGGCTGATCGGCGGTTCGCTGCTGCGCGCGGCCGCCGCCAGCGGCCGCACGGCGTTCGGCGCCGCGGTTTCCGAAGGGGACGCCGACGCGGCCAGCAGAGCGGGTTACGACGTCACGACCGACGTCGAAGCCGCGCTGCACCGGGCCGCCGCCGACGACGCGCTGGTCGTGCTCGCGGTGCCGCTCCCGGCCGTCGAAGACCTGCTGCGGCTGGTCAACCAGCACGCGTCGCACTGCCTGCTCACCGACGTGACGAGCGTGAAAGCACCGGTGCTGGACGCGGTCCGGCGGCGCGTGCCGTACACGCGGTACATCGGCGGCCACCCGATGGCCGGCACGTCGAACTCGGGCTGGCTCGCCGGGGACGCGACGCTGTTCCAGGGCGCGGCCTGGGTCGTCGCCGTCGAAGAGGACACCGACCTCGAAGCCTGGGCCGAGGTGGCGGCGCTCGTGCTCGACATCGGCGCGCACGTCGTGCCGCTGCCGGCGGAGTCGCACGACGAGGCCGTGGCCCGGATTTCCCACCTGCCGCACCTGTTCGCGGCCATCCTGGCCACGATCGGCGCCGAGGGCGGCCCGCTCGCGATGTCGCTGGCGGCCGGGTCCTACCGGGACGGGACGCGGGTCGCGAGCTCGAACCCGCACCTCGTGCGCGCGATGACCGAGGGCAACCGGGACGCGCTGCTGCCGATCGTCGACGAAGCACTCGGGCGGCTCGGTGCCGCGCGCGGCTCGCTCGCGTCGACCGGCGGGCTGGCGGCCACGATCAACGCGGGTTACGAAGGCGCGCAGGCACTCGCGGCCAACCTGGACGCCGAGCGCGCGGGCGTCCGGATCAGCCTGACGGCGCCGGACGCCCGGCAGGGCCTGATCGCGCTCGGCGAGCGCGGGGGCCGGATCACCGGGCTGTCCGACGGCATCGCCACCGGCGAGGTCCAGTAGCTACCGCGCGGGCGGGTTGTCCGGCGTGTCGTCGAACTTGTTGAGGAAGTCCTTGGCCTTCTCGACGCCGCCGTCGATCTGCGAGTCGTGGCCCGCGAACTTGGACTTCGCGAAGTCCGCCGCCTTGTCCAGGCCCTCCTCGATCTTGTCGTTGTGCTCACGCAGGGCCTCTTCGGCCTTGCCCTTCAACGCGTCGAAGTCGATTCCCATGCCGCAATTGAACAACACGAACCTCAGGTGCGCCTGTGGTAGGGCAGGAACCGCCGGACGAGCCGCAGCGGGGTGCGTTCCACCAGGTCGGGGCCGCGGACGGCGTCGAACGCCGACTCCAGCTGGTCGACGACGCCGGCGAGCTGCTCGCGGTCCGGCAGTGGCACCGACCGCGGTTCGCGCTGCTCGCGGATGGCGGTCGCCAGCTCGTCCAGGGCGGCCGTGAGCAGCTCGACGTCGGCCGGATCCGGGGGCGGTACGCCGCGGCCGATCGTCACGCCGACCTCGGTGACCGCGTCCGCGACGCGTTCCTGCGCCGCGATCACCGGCCACCACGCCACCGCCTGGCGGCCGTTCGCCGAGGGCTCGACGACGACCTGCTGGAACGCCGTCCGCAGGTCCGCCAGCGCCCGGTAGGCGCCGCGGCGGGCCCGGGACCGCGCCAGCCGCGCCTCCCCCGAAGACGCCTCGACCAGCGCGCACGAGACGTACTTCGCGACGGCGTCCAGCCCGTCGGCCAGCCGGCCGCCGACCTGGGGACGACGGCTGCCCGGCCACAGCAGGTAGCCGAAGACCAGCACGATCACGCAGCCGAGCGCGGTGTCGACCAGCCGCGCCACCACGACGTTCCAGCTGCCGGTGTTCGCCAGGTCCATCTGCAGGATGATCAACGGCGTCACGAACGCGCTGAGGATGCCGTAGTTGCGCACCTTCCCGACCGCGACACCGCCGGCGAAGATCGCGATCAGCGCGACCAGGATCCAGCCGCGGCCGCCGGCGGCGAGCACCACGGCGCCGATCCCGACGCCCACCAGCGTGCCGATCCCGCGCAGCACCGCGCGGCCGAAGACCGAACCGAAGTCGGGCTTGAGCACGATCCCGACGGTCAGCGTGATCCAGTAGGACCGCTCGAACGGCACCAGCAGGCCGACGACCTCGGCGATCGCGACGCAGAGGGTCAGCCGCAACGCGGCGATCCAGGTCAGCGGGCCGGACGCGAGCGAGCCCGCCCACGTGCGCAGGCGCCGGTACCAGGGCGTCGGCTCGCGGCGCTTGCGGTCGTCACCCTTGCCGATCCGGACCAGGCCCGCGTACAGGGCGGCCAGGCGCGGATCGGCTTCGTCCACCGGCGCCGGCGGCGGTTCCGGCAGCGGCTGGCTGGCCAGCACCGACGCGGAAAGCGCGACGAAGTGGTCAATGACCTCGCGCGGCGGGCGGCGGCCGGCGTGGACCAGCGCGACCGACGCCTCGACCGCGGGGGTCGTCGCCGACAGCAGGTTGAGCAGCTGGCGGTACGCGGCGTCGCGCCCGGAGAGCCACGAGCGCGCGGTGAGCAGCTGGTCGTAGGCGGTGTTCATCGCCGTGGTCAGCCGGTGGCGGGCCACCCGCGAGACGGCTTCGTCGGTCGCGGACAGCATCGCGGCCAGCTCGACGTAGACGTGCGCGACGGCGGTGCGCTCGGGACTCGTCGCCCGGAAGGTCCAACTGACCAGCGCGACCAGGAAGCTCCAGGCGGCACCGAGGCAGAAGAAGCCGAAGAGGGCTTCGACGCGCACGCCGGTCGCGTGCTGGCCGGTGCCGAGCACGCAGAACACGAACATCTGCAGGCCGGCGACGGAGGCGTTGCTGCCGGCCGCGCTGATCAGCGCGGACACCGCGGCGACCAGGATCACCGCGGGCACCGACAGCGCCGGGGCGCCGCCGGTGAGCAGGCCGACGAGGTAGCCGGCGGTCGCGGCGAGCGTCGCACCGCCCAGGCGTCGCGCGCGGTAGCGGTACGGGCCGGCGGATTCGGAGAGCACGGCGGGCAGCGCGCCGGTCGAGATGAGCGCGCCGACGGCGATGTCGCCCGCCGCGTAGGCCACCGCGAGCGGGACGGCCAGCGCGATGACGGCGCGGGCGACCATGTTCCACGGCACCGGGACCGGCTTGCTGCGCAGCAGCTGGGTCAGCCAGTGCGGCGCGGCGAGGTCGGGGCGCGGCGTGCTCACGCCCCCATCTTGACCTACGCTCACCGGCACGCTTAATTATCATTCTGTCAACAACGCGGGAGGTTCCGGTGGGCCGCAAGTTCTCCTTCGAGGTCAACCGCACGAGCACGGCGCCGCCGGAGGCGCTGTTCGCGCGTGAGGCCGAGGGCCCGCGCTGGGCGGAGTGGGGAAAGCCACTCATCGTGCAGGCCCGCTGGAAGCGGCCGGGCCCCGGCGTCGGCGCCGTCCGCGAGGTCGGGCTGTGGCCGGTGCTGATCCGTGAGGAGACCGTCGAGTACGAGCCCGGCCGCAAGCACGTCTACACGTTCTTCGGCGCCAACCCGATCAAGGACTACCGGGCCGAGGTCCTCCTCACCCCGACCGCCGACGGCGGCACGCACCTGCGGTGGACGGGGTCGTTCACCGAGCCGGTCAAGGGCAGCGGCCCGGCGCTGGCGGCCGGCCTGCGCGCGGTGATCCGGCTGTTCTCGGGCAAGCTCGTCAAAGCGGCCGAAACCGGGCGCTGACCTGGGTGCGCCGGGACACACCACGATCTCCCGGCGCAACTTCCGACCGCTGTCTCACGTCACTCTTTCGGGTGGTCTTTTGACCACCGCGGAAAGGGGGACGCGAGATGAAACGACTGGCGGCGATCGTCGTCACGGCGGCACTGGCGCTGACGGCCTGCTCGGCGGAGGAGCCCGGCCAGCGGGAGTTCGGCACCAGCCAGCCCAACCCGGCGCCGGGCGGCGGTCCGGGCGCGACGGCCCCGGGGCCGTACCCGTTCGGCACGGTCCAGCAGAAGGCACCCGCGATCGAGAGCGGCCAGGTCCCGGTCGTCCGGCGGATCACCACCGACAAGCCGTACGTCTTCCTCACGATGGACGACGGCGCGGTGAAGGACCCGGCCGCGCTGAAGCTGATGCAGCAGAACGGCACCCACCCGGTGCTGTTCCTGAACCAGAAGTACGTGAAGGGCCACGAGGCCTACTTCAAGCAGATCCTCGACGCCACCGGCGCGACGCTCGGCGACCACACGGTCGACCACCCGAACCTCAAGGGCAAGCCGTACGAGTTCCAGCGCAAGGAGATCTGCGACGACGCCGACGACTTCCAGGCGTCGCTCGGCGTCCGGCCGTCGCTGTTCCGGCCGCCGTTCGGCAACTACGACCAGAACACGCTGCGCGCGGCGGCCGCGTGCGGGATGCGCGCCTCGGTGCTGTGGACGGCCGCGGTCAACGACGGGCACGTCCAGTTCCAGTCCGGCGACAAGCTCAAGCCGGGCGACATCGTGCTGATGCACTTCCGGAAGACGTTCACCGAGGACTACACGGCGTTCGTCGAGCAGGCGAAGAAGGACGGGCTCATCCCCGTCCCCCTGGCCGACTTCCTCGGTTAGAGCACCACGGTCGGCGTCACGACCGTCCGGCGGCACGTGACGTCCCCGAGGTGCACGAGGATCTGCGTCGTCCCGCGCGGCACGTTGTCGAGCACGAACCGCCCGCCTTCGTCGGCGGTCGTCGACGACGTGCCGTGCTCGGCGACGCGCACCTCGACCCCGTACTGCCCGGCGGGCACCAGCCAGCCGTCGATGCGGTGCAGCTTGCCGATCTTGGTCAGGTTGATCATCACCGTCAGGTCGCTGACGGTGAACGTGATCGTGCCCGTGCCGCTGCCGCGGACGCCGGCGAGGTCGTCGAGCCGCTCCCACCGGGCGACCTCGACGTCGAGGTCCTCGAGCGCGAGCGCGAACTGGACCCGCTGCACCAGGTCTCCCGGTGGCGGGTCGAACTCGTCGAGGAAGCTGCCGATCCCGGCCAGGATCAGGTCATCGGAAAAGGCCTCACCCGGCGCCCCGAGGTCGTTCATCGGCTTCCCCCTTCACTGACGAGGAGATCGCGCATCTGGTCGAGGCAGCGTCCTCGGGTCGGTCCGACGCTGCCGCGTGGCATGCGTAGCGCGTCGGCGACGAGCTGGTACTCCGCGCGGCCCGCGAGCACGGTCAGCCGGAGCAGTTCCTGACAGCGGTGGGGCAGCCGGACGAAGGCGCGCCAGACCCGGCGGTCGCGGTCGGCGCGGACGGCTTCGTCTTCGGGAGCCGGTTGGGTGCTCGGCATGGCCTCGGCGACTTCGTCGCTCAAGGGCACGGGCTGGATGCGGCGGCCGAACGGGTGGGTGGCCTCGCGGCGGGTGGTGGTGATCAACCAGGCGGCGAGTGCCTTGGGATCACGGAGCTTGCCGAGCTGGCTGAAGAGGGCGAGCCAGACGGTTTGCACGACGTCTTCGGCGACCGAGCGGTCGAGGCCGTTGGCGCGGGCGACGTGCCACACGAGCGGGGTCAGCTCGGCGACGAGGCGGTCCATCGCCCGGCGGTCACCGTCACGGGCGGCCTGCATGCACGCGGCGTGCAGCTCGGCGCCGGTCAGGCCCTCCCAAGGCGGATCTACCTCTGTGGTTTGCACGTCGGTCACGGTATCTGCCCCTCTTCGGAAGAGTCTTCGAGTCGGCATTGGCAGTATCGCGGGTCCTTCGGGGGGAAGGAGCGTGCAGGTGGATCTCGGATACATCAAGGTCACTTACTTCGTGTGCTGGCGGTCAGTGGTCGTTGCGGGAGGCACCGGCCGGCGCGGATGCGCCCGCACCGGCCGGTGCTCCCCTCCCTCAAGGACCCGCTCCCCAACGGGTCCCGCCAGGTGTCCCCTCCCCCGAAGGGCACCCGGCCGACGGTGTCCGGCAGCCCCCTCGGCTCCCGGCCACCGCGTTTTCCGTCGAACCCGACACCCCCTGTCGTGTTCTTCCGTCCTCGGCTGCTCCACAGGACGCAGTGGCGGGACGGCCAGATACACGAATCGCCGAAGTTTTTCGAAGATCGACGCACCGGCACCGGATGATCACCCGATGTGATCCGCAAGCGTTTGCGCCCACCTCGCGTAGCCCGCCGGCCCGGGGTGGAAGCGGTCGGAAGCGAAGGCCGCCGGGTCGAGCAGCGCGGGATCCATCGGGAGGTGGGTGACGCCGGGGACGCGGGCGAGGGCGGCGGCCGCCGCGTCGAGCGCGGTCGACCGGGCCGACAGGACGTCACGCAGGGGCCGCGGCAGCGCCGGGAAGCGGGACATCGGCGGCACCCCGGCCAGGACGACGCGGACCGGGCCGAGCCGCCGCCGGAGCTCGACGACGAGGGCCAGGAGGTCGCGGCGGTAGGCCGGGGCGGACCGGAGTTCGATGGTGTCGTTGACGCCCAGGGCGACCACGACCAGGTCGGCCGGGCGGACGAGCGGGAGCAGGTCGGTACGCGTGACCCGGGCGTTCGCGCCGGTGCGTCCGACCGCCTGCCAGCGCACCGACCGGCCGTCGCGGGCGAGTTCGCGGGCGAGGCAGCCGGTGAGCGCTTCCTCGTGGTGTGCCGCGCCGACGCCGTCCACCGTGGACTCGCCCAAGACGGCCAGGCGGAACGGCTCGCCGTCGCCGGGGACGAGCCCTTCGGTGGGCCCCGCGGCGCCGGGGAGCCGCGGGGTCGTCCGCTTTACGTACACGGCTTGAGCGATGAGAACCATGGTTCGACGCTAGCCGTGGGCGATGGAGACCTTGCGCCTGATCAGCGTGGGGTCCGCCACGGCGTCGAGCAGGTACTCGGCGACGTCGGCGCGGCGGATCGTGTAGCTGCCGCGCACGTTGCCGTCGAGGCGACTCTTCACGACGCCGGTGCGCGGGCCGTTCAGCAGCATCGGCGGGCGGACGACGGTCCAGTCCGCGTCGCTGGTCATGACCAGGTCCTCCATCGCGCGCATGTCCGCGTAGCCGTGCTTGAGGACCGTGTTGAGCAGCGGCTTGACCAGCGTGCGGGTGAAGACGCCGTCGCCGTCGGCGTCCAGCCCGCTGGCGCTGACCACGAGCAGCCGCTTGGCGCCGGCCGCGAGCGCGGCGCGGGCGCCGTCGGTGCAGACGGTCGTCGGCTGACGGTCGCGCGAGCCCAGCGCGGAGAGCACGGCGTCGCGGCCTTCGATCGCGGCGGTGAGTTTCTCCTGCTCGTGCAATCCGGCGACGACGACCTCGGCCGGCAGCTTCAGCTTGGCCGGGTCGCGCACGACGGCCGTGACGTGCCAGCCGCGGTCCAGTGCCTGCTTGACGACTTCGCCGCCGACGCCGCCGGTCGCGCCCAGAACGGTGATCCGCATGTGTCTCCTCCTCGGTTAGTGAACACTCACCAGGTAGGGTGAGTGTTCACTAACCACGCTGAGAACGCACTCAGGAGCCGTCATGGGAAGCCGTGAGGAGATCGTCGCCGCGGCCGCGAAGGTGATGCGCGAGCAGGGCTACGCGCACGCGACGACAAAGGTCATCGCGCAGACCGCGGGCTACTCGGAGGCGATGCTCTACAAGCACTTCCGCGACAAGACCGACCTGTTCCTCAGCGTGATGGGCGAGGAGTTGCCCGCGCTCGGCGCGGCGCTGGGCGAGCTGACCGCGGACCCGGGGCGGGCGTCGCTGCGGGACAACCTCGCCCGCGTCGCCCGGCTCGGGCTGGCGTTCTACCTCGAGGGGTTCCCGATCGCGGTCTCGGTGTTCTCCTCGCGCGAGCTGCTGCGGTCACACCGGGAACGGCTGGGCGAGCACGGGCCGAAGGTGCTGCTCGACGGCGTCGCGAACTACCTGCGGGCCGAGGTTTCGCTGGGCCGGGTCAAGGACGGCACCGACGTCGAAGCGGCCGCGGCCCTGCTGCTCGGCGCGTGCTTCCAGCAGGCGTTCCTGGCGACGTTCGAAGAGCGCGAGCCCGCCGATCTCGCCGGCCGGCTCGCGGACACGCTGCTCGCCGCGCTCTAGGAGGCGTTCTTCTCCTCGCGCAGCTTGTGCCAGCGCTCGTACATGCCGTTGAGCTCTTCCAGCATGAACGACAGGAAGTCGCGCATCTCCGCGAGCCGCTTCCCGGCCGGCGAGTCCTCGCCGAGGGCGTCGATGCCGTTGTCGGCCGCGTCGCGCCACATGATGATCATGCGGTCGCGCTTGAGGAAGGTCGCGTACCAGAGGTCGTCGAAGAGGCGGTAGTGGTCGCGGCGCTCGCCGGGCTCGCGTTCCTTGGCCACCAGGCCGATCTGCTCGAGGAAGCGCACCGCGCCGGAGATCGCGGCCGGGCTGACCGACAGCTGCGCGGCCAGGTCGGCGGCGGTCAGGCGGCCTTCGTCGGTCGTCATCAGCGCGGCGAACACCCGCGCGGCCATGCGCTGCATCCCGATCTGCGAGAGCACCAGCGCCAGGCTCTCGACGTACCGGCGGACGGCGTCTTCATCTCGCTTCGTGTCAGGCGTCGTCATCGGCCCATCCTCCCGTACCCGGCCCCCAAGATCACTCGCTCTATACATTTTCTTAACTTCACAACTTTGTGAAATCAGTGTAGCTTCCGAACCATGGAAAACGCCATCGCGATCTCCGGCCTCCACAAGTCGTTCGGCCGGACGAAGGCCCTCGACGGCCTCGATCTGCAGGTACCCGCCGGGGAGGTGCACGGCTTCCTCGGCCCGAACGGCGCCGGGAAGTCGACCACCGTCCGGGTCCTGCTCGGCCTGCTCCACGCGGACTCGGGGGATGTTCGCCTGCTCGGCGGCGACCCGTGGAAGGACGCCGCGAGCCTGCACCGCCGCCTGGCCTACGTGCCCGGCGACGTCAACCTCTGGCCCAACCTCTCCGGCGGCGAGGTGATCGACCTGCTCGGCCGCCTGCGCGGCGGGCTCGACGAGAAGCGCCGGGCCGACCTGATCGAGCGGTTCGACCTCGACCCCAAGAAGAAGGGGCGGACGTACTCGAAGGGCAACCGGCAGAAGGTCGCCATCGTCGCCGCGCTCGCCTCACGCGTCGACCTGCTGATCCTCGACGAGCCGACGTCCGGCCTCGACCCGCTGATGGAGGCGACGTTCCAGTACGCCATCCAGGAGGAGCGCGAGCAGGGCCGGACCGTGCTGCTCTCCAGCCACATCCTCGCCGAGGTCGAGGCGCTGTGCGACAAGGTCAGCATCATCCGCAACGGCCGCACGGTCGAGTCCGGGACGCTCGCCGAACTGCGCCACCTGACCCGCACGTCGATCACCGCCGAGCTGGCCGGCCCGCCGAACGGGCTCACGAAGCTGGCCAACATCCACGACCTCAAGGTCGAGGGCAACCGCGTCCGCTTCGACGTCGAGACGCGGTCGCTCGACGACGCCCTGCGCCAGCTCACCGAAGTCGGCGTGCGCAGCCTGGTCAGCCAGCCGCCGACGCTCGAAGAGCTGTTCCTGCGGCACTACACGACCGAAGCGAGCGCGAAATGACCGCAACCCTCTCGCGCGCCGAAACCGAAGCCGCGCCCGCGCACGAATTCGCGGGCACCTGGCACCTCACCCGGCTCGCGCTGCGCCGCGACCGCGTGGTGCTGCCGATCTGGATCGTGCTGCTCAGCATCGTCCCGGCCAGCTCGGTCAAGACGTTCACGCAGTTCTACCCGACGGTGGCCGACCGGCTCGCGCTGCAGACGGGCGCCAACGCCAACCCGTCGTACGCGCTGCTCTACGGGCCGCCGTTCGACCTGACCACGGCCGGCGGGTTCATCGCCTGGCGCATGGCCGGGTTCCTGGCGCTGCTGACCGGCTTGATGGTGGTCTTCACCGTCACCCGGCACACCCGCGCCGAGGAGGACACCGGCCGCGCGGAGCTGCTCGCGTCCGCGGTCGTCGGCCGGTACGCGGCGCTGACGTCGGCGCTGCTGGTGGCCGGCGGGGCGAGTGTCCTGATCGGGCTGGTCCAGGGGGTCAGCCTGCTCGGTGCCGGGCTGCCGGCGGCCGGTTCGATCGCCTTCGGCGCGGCGGAAGCGCTGGCGGGACTGGGGTTCACGGCGGTCGCCGCGGTCGCCGTCCAGCTCGCCGAGTACTCGCGGACCGCCAACGGGATCGGCACCGCCGTGGTCGGTGCCGCCTTCCTGGTGCGCGGCGCCGGGGATTCCACCGTGGACGCCCGCTGGCTGTCGTGGCTGTCCCCGATCGGCTGGGTGCAGCAGGTCCGGGCGTTCGCCGTCGAACGCTGGTGGGTGCTCCTGCTGCCGGCGGCCTTCGCGCTCGTCGCCGGCGGGATCGGGTACTGGCTGCTCCCCCGCCGCGACGTCGGCGTCGGCATCCTGCCGCCGCGGCCCG
>NZ_JAAGNB010000477.1:0-3997 GCF_010550475.1 Amycolatopsis sp. SID8362 | reverse complement strand
GGACCGTGCCCCGCCACTGCCAGTCCGGCGCGCCTTCAGCCGGGGCGGGCACGAGCCGCCGCCCGAAGACGCCGGACGCGCGCACGGACACCTGGTCTTCGTCGCCCCCGAGCACGGCGAGGAGCCGTGCGGCGGCGCGTTCGTCCAGGTCGGCGGGGAGTTCGACGAGGCCGCCCCAGCGCTCGGGGACCTCCAGTGCAGCGCTGCGGCCGAGGCCCCAGATGCCGGCTTGGTCCGGTGTGGTGGTCAGGCACCACAGCGGGGCGGCGATTTCCGCGTCGCCGAGGGCTTGGAGGAGGACCGTGGTCGTGGCGACGCCGCCGCCGACGGACAGCACGCCGGTCCAGTCGTGACCGGCCTGGCGCAGCCGTTCGGCCAGCTCGGCGCGGGACTCCCCCGTTGTGGTCAGTGCGACGACGCCGGTGAGCAGAACTTCAAGCTGGGCCGCGGTTTCGTCGCCCGGCGGCGCGACGAGCAGCCAGCGGCCCGGCGTGCCGGGGTTGGGGGTGATCGGCGTCCACTCGGCGCGGTACCGCCAGCCGGCCACTGTCCGGTCCCGGCGGCTGCGGTGCCGCCAGGCGGACAGCGCCGGTCGCACCGCCGCCGCGAGGTCCTGGTCGAGGCCGAGCGCGACGGCGAGGTCGCCCGTGTCCGCGCTTTCGACCGCCGCCCAGAACGCTTTGTCCTCTGTGGACACGTCGGCCGTGCCGGTGAGCCAGTAGTGCTGCCGCTGGAAGGCGTAGGTCGGCAGCTCGGCGTGTGCGTCGGCGGGCAGGAACGATGTCCAGTCGACGTCGATGCCGTTGACGTGAACAGTGCTCAAAGCTGTGAGCAGTGCTCTTTCTTCGGAGCGGTCTCGTCGTAGAGCACTGCCCACGGTTCCGCCGTCGATCATCGCGCTGAGCACCGCGTCCGGCCCCAGCTCCAGAAAGTTCTGGACGCCTTCGGCCTGCAGCGTGGCGATGCCGTCGGCGAAGCGGACCGCCTCCCGGACGTGCCGGACCCAGTAGTCGGCCGTGAACGGCTCGGCGAGAGCACCGCTCACATTCGAGATCACCGGGATCGTCGCGGGGCGGTGCTCCAGGGACTCGGCGACGGCGCGGAACTCGTCGAGCATCGGGTCCATCAGCGGTGAGTGGAAGGCGTGGCTGACGGTGAGGCGCTTGGTTTTCGGGAACTGGGCTGCGATGGCCAGGACCTGGGACTCGTCGCCGGAGATGACCACCGATTCCGGGCCGTTGACGGCGGCGATCGAGACACCGTCGGTCAGGGTGATGGCGGACTCGGGGGCGGCGATGGAGACCATCGCGCCACCGGACGGGAGGGCCTGCATCAGGGACGCTCGGGCGGCGACTAGGCGGCAGGCGTCTTCTAGCGAGAGGACTCCGGCTACGTGGGCTGCGGAGATTTCGCCGATGGAATGGCCCGCTACGAAGTCTGGGCGGATACCGAAGGACTCGATCAGGCGGTAGAGGGCGACCTCGAGGGCGAAGAGGGCGGGTTGGGTGAACTCGGTGCGATCCAGGAGAGCCTGGGTGGTGAAGGCCTTGCGGAGTTCCGGGGTGAAGTGAGAGAGGACCTCGTCGAAAGCCTCGGCGTAGGTCGGGAAGCGCTCGTAGAGAGACATGCCCATGCCGGACCGTTGGGCGCCTTGGCCGGTGAACAACACTGCCAGCTGACCCGGCACGACACTGCCGTGCACCAGGTTCGGGGCACTCCCGCCGGCCGCGAGGGCTTCGAGTCCCGTCCGCATCTCGGCGGCCGACGCACCGAACACGACGGCTCGGTCCTCGAAGGCCGTGCGGCCCGTCGACAGGGCCGCTCCGACGTCCGGCAAGGAGGCGTCCGCGAAGGGCACCAGCGCCGAAGCCTGCGCGCGCAACGCTTCCGTGCCGCGGGCCGAGATCAGCCACGGGACCGGGGCGGTCACCTCGGTCACAGTCGGCTCGGCCGGTTCCACTCCTTCGAGGATCACGTGGGCGTTCGTGCCCGAGATCCCGAACGACGACACCGCCGCCCGGCGGGGGCGGTCGGCCGGCCAGTCGCGGGCCGAGTTGAGGAGGCGGACCGCGCCGGTGGACCAGTCCACTTGGGACGATGGCTCGTCGGCGTGCAACGTGCGTGGCAGCACGCCGTGGCGCATCGCCTGCACCATCTTGATCACGCCCGCGACGCCGGACGCCGACTGCGTGTGCCCGATGTTGGACTTCACCGAACCGAGCCAGAGCGGTGTTTCCCGGTCCTGGCCGTAGGTTTCGAGCAGTGCCTGCGCTTCGATCGGGTCGCCGAGCGAGGTTCCCGTGCCGTGTGCTTCGACGACGTCGACGTCCGATGTGGACAGGCGAGCCGCCGCGAGGGCGGCCGTGATCACGCGGCGCTGGGAGGGGCCGTTGGGGGCGGTGAGGCCGTTCGACGCGCCGTCGGAGTTGACCGCCGAACCGCGCAGGACCGCCAGTACCGGGTGGCCGAGGCGCCGGGCGTCCGACAGGCGCTCGACCAGCAGCAGGCCCGCGCCCTCGGCCCAGCCGGTGCCGTCGGCCGCGTCGGAGAAGGCCTTGCAGCGACCGTCGGCCGCGAGGCCGCCTTGGCGGTCGAACTCGGCGAACGTGCCCGGGGTGGCCATCACCGTCACCCCACCGGCGATCGCCAGCGTGCATTCCCCGCGCCGCAACGCCTGCGCGGCCAGGTGCAAGGCGACCAGCGACGACGAGCACGCCGAGTCGATCGTGACCGACGGGCCCTCCAGCCCGAGGTGGTAGGACAGCCGCCCGGACAGCACGCTGCCCGCGGTGCCGGTGAGCAGGTAACCCGCGACCTCCTCGTCCCCGCCCGCGGCACCGCCGTAGCCGGACGCGGCCCCGCCGACGAACACCCCGGTGCTGCTGCGCTTCAACGACTTCGGCGCGATCCCGGCCCGCTCCAGCAGCTCCCACGACGTCTCCAGCAGCAGCCGCTGCTGCGGGTCCATGGCGAGGGCCTCGCGGGGCGAGATGCCGAAGAACCCGGCGTCGAATTCGCCCGCGCCGTAAAGGAATCCGCCCTGGAACGCACCCGACGGCCAGCCGCGGTCGGACGGGAAGCCGCCGATCGCGTCGGTGCCGCTTTCGACCAGCTGCCACAGGTCCTCGGGCGAGGCGACGCCGCCGGGGTAGCGGCAGCTCATGGCCACGATCGCGATGGGCTCCCGGTCCCGGGCCTCGACGTCGGCGAGCCGGTCGCGGGTGTCCTTCAGATCAGCCGTGACGAACTTGAGGTAGTCACGGAGTTTCTGCTCGTTGGCCATGGCTCCCACTGTCTTTCACGAAGTCCGGAAGGTGGTGTCGATGAAGTCGAAGAGCTCGTCGTCGCTGGCGCCGCCGAGGTCGGTGCCACCGGTCTCGCCCGCCAGGTCGCTCCAGCGGGTGAGGAAACCCTTCAGGCGCGCGGTGATCTCGCCGCGCGCGGAGATCGCGGCGAGGTCCGTCTCGGTGACGGTCTCGAACGCGGCTTCCAGCCGGTCGAGCTCGTCGAGGAGCCGGACGCCGGTCGGTTCGCCGCCGCCGAGCCGCCGGTCCAGCTCCTCGGCCAGGTCGGCCGCGGTCGGGTGGTCGAAGGCCAGCGACGCCGGCAGGCTCAGCCCGGTCCCGGCCGCGAGCCGGTTGCGCAGCTCGACCGCCATCAGCGAGTCGAAGCCGAGCTCCTTGAAGGCGCGCTCGGGGCCGATCGCCTGCGCCGTGTGCCCGAGCACGCCCGCGACCTGCGCCAGGACCAGTTCGAGGAGCGCCTTCGGCCGGTCCACAGTGGACATCGAAGCGAACCCGGTCGCCTCGGGCTCGGCTTCGGTGAGCGCGGCCCGCACCGCCGGGAGGTCGGCCAGCACCGGCCGGGGCCGGGCCGCGGTGAAGACCGGCGCGAACCGGGCCCAGTCGACGTCGGCGACCACGACGGTGGTGTCGTCGGCGGCGAGCGCCCGGCGGAACGCCGTGACCCCGAGCGCCGGGTCCATCGGCGGGAGGCC
>NZ_JAAGNB010000428.1:0-3306 GCF_010550475.1 Amycolatopsis sp. SID8362 | reverse complement strand
TGGCCAGCGCGCCGAAGCCGCCGCGGTTCATCCGGCGCTTGTCGACGTCGGTGAGCTCGCCGAGCAGGCCGCTCGACTGCTCCCACAGGCCCCAGGCCAGCGACGTCGCGGGCAGGCCGCGGGCGTGCCGGTGGCGGGCCAGCGCGTCCAGCACGGCGTTGGCGGCGGCGTAGTTGGCCTGGCCGGCGTTGCCGAGCGTGCTCGCCGCGGAGGAGAACAGCACGAACGCGGCCAGGTCGAGGTGCTCGGTCAGCTCGTGCAGGTGCCGGGCGGCGTCGGCCTTGGGCCGCAGCACGGTCGCGAACCGCTCCGGGGTCAGCGAGGCGACGACGCCGTCGTCGAGGACGCCGGCGGTGTGCACGACGGCGGTCAGCGGGTGCTCGGCGGGGATCCCGGCCAGGAGCGCTTCGAGAGCTTCGCGATCAGCTGCGTCGCACGCCACGACGGTCGCGGCCGCGCCAAGGCCGTCCAATTCGGACACGAGGTCGGCGATACCCGGCGTGTCCGGTCCGCGACGGCCCGCGAGCACGAGGTGCCGGACGCCCTTTCCGGCGAGGTGCCGGGCGAGGAGGCCGCCGAGGGTGCCGGTGCCGCCGGTGATGAGCACGGTGCCGTCGGGGTGCCACGCCCGCGGGGTCTCCTCACTCGCCGGGACGCGGGCCAGGCGGGGTGCGAGGGTTTCGCCGTCCCGCAGCAGCACCTGCGGTTCCCCGCCCGCGAGCGCGGCGAGGATGGCGCGGCCGTCGAGGTCGCCGTCGAGGTCCAGGAGCGTGAAGCGGTCCGGGTTCTCGGCCTGTGCGGTGCGCACGAGACCCCACGCGGCCGCCAGGGCGACGTCCTGGTCGGCGCCCCGGGTCACGAACACCAGGCGTCCGGTGGTCCAGTCCTGCACGGTCTGGAGCACCTCGGTGGTGACCTGGTGGACGTCGTCGCCGGTGATCGGCCGGAAGGTGTAGTCCGCCGGTTCGTCGCCGGTCTTGACGACCGCCCCGGCGCTGCGCAGCGCCGCCGCCAGTGCTGGGTCGCCGAGGACCGCGCAGGTGGCCGCGGGCACCGGCCCCGTGGTGGCGGGCGCCAGGTCGAGGCGGAACAGGGACCGGTGGTACTCGGCCCGCGCTTCGATGCCCGCCGCGGAGATCGCCCGCAGCAGCAGGGATTCCGCCGAGGCGACCGGGCGGCCGTGGGCGTCGGCGACGGTCAGGCTGATCGTGTCCGGCCCGGCAGGCGCCAGCCGGACCCGCAGGCTCGCCGCCCCGGACGTCCGCAGCGTGACGCCGTTCCACGAGAACGGCAGGTGCCCCTGTCCCTTCGCGGTGACGAAGTCGCCGAGCCCGACGGCGTGCAGCGCGGCGTCGAGCACCGCCGGGTGCAGGCCGAACCGCCCGGCGGCGTCCTGCTGGTCGTCCGGCAGCACGACTTCGGCGTAGACGGCGCCGTCGAGCGACCAGGCCGCCCGCAGGCCCTGGAACGCGGGCCCGTAGCCGAAACCGTTGTCCTGCAAGCCGTCGTAGAGCCCGGTGACGTCGATTTCCGTGGCGCCTTCGGGCGGCCACGTCGTGAGGCTGCCCGGTGCCGGGGCATCGGGCGCGAGGGTGCCGGTGGCGTGCGAGCGCCACGCCTGGTCGTCGTCGCCGGTGGCCGAGTGCACGGTGATCGGCCGCCGGCCGGCGTCGTCCGCCGCGCCGACGGCGACCTGGACCCGGACGGCGCCCTTCGGCGGCAGGACCAGCGGAGCAGCCAGGGTGAGTTCTTCGATGGCCGCGCAGCCCACCTCGTCGGCGGCACGCAACGCGAGTTCGACGAACGCGGTGCCGGGCAGCAAGACGGTGCCCTGCACGGCGTGGTCGGCCAGCCACGGGTGCGTCTTGACCGACAGCGACCCGGTGAGCAGGCACCCGCCGGTGCCGGGCAGGTCGACGGCCGCGCCGAGCAACGGGTGGTCCGCGGCGGCCAGCCCGGCGGCGGCGACGTCGCCCGCGTTCCAGGACGGCTCGACCCAGAACCGGTCACGCCGGAACGCCTGGGTCGGCAGGTCGGCCTTGCGGCCACCGGGAAGTACGCGCGTCCAGTCCGGGGTCACGCCACGGACGTGGAGCCGCGCGAGAGCGGTCATCGCGGTCCGGACCTCGTCGTGGTCCTTGCGCAGTACGGGAATCGCACCGTCGACCATGGCGCTCAGGACGGCGTCCGGTCCGATCTCGACGAACGTCCGCGCATCCGTCGCCGCGACCGCGTCGGCGAACCGCACACACTCCCGGACCTGACGCACCCAATAGTCCGGTCCCCCTTCCACAGTGGACACCCACGGAATCACCGGCTCAGCCACGGTCAGCCCGTCAATCGCCGCCGCGAACTCCGCGAGCATCGGGTCCATCAACGCCGAGTGGAACGCGTGACTCGTGTTGAGACGCTTGGTCTTCGCAAACTTCGCCGCATACTCGGTCACTGCCGCTTCCTCACCGGAGAGCACCACAGCGTCCGGTCCATTCACCGCAGCCAGAGACACACCCTCGGGAAGCTCGATGTCCTCTTCGGACGCCTGGACCGCAATCATCACGCCACCCTCGGGCAGCGCCTGCATCAACCGGCCCCGCGCCGCAACCAACGTCGCCGCGTCCTCAAGGCTCAACACCCCGGCCACATGGGCGGCAGCGATCTCCCCCACCGAATGCCCCACAACGACGTCCGGCCGGATGCCCCACGACTCCAGGAGCCGGAACAACGCCACTTCCACCGCGAAGATGCCCTGCTGAGCGAGATCGGTGTCCGGCGCTCCCGACAGCTCCTTCACCCGCGGGTCCAAGTACGCACAAGCGGCATCGAACGCCGCCGCGTACACCGGGAACGTCTCGTACAGCTCCCGGCCCATGCCAGTCCGCTGCGAACCCTGTCCGGTGAACAGGAAAGCGACACCCCCGCTGACCGGCGTCCCCTGCACGACGGACCGGTGCGCCCGTCCCTCCGCGAGCGCCCCCAGCCCGTCGAGGAGTTCCGCGCGATCGGCGGCCACGACGGCGGCCCGGTGCTCCAGCGCCGCCCGCCCGGTCGCCAACGTCCAAGCGGCATCGGCGAACGGGAACTCGCTCCCCCGCAGCTTCGCCGCCTGCGCCCGCAGGCCTTCGGCGTCCCGTCCGGACACCACGAACGGCAGCACCGGCCGGGCTTCCGCGTCCCGCGGCTCGACAGCCGGGGGCTCCTCCAGGATCACGTGCGCGTTCGTCCCGCTCACCCCGAACGACGACACCCCCGCCCGCCGGACCCGGTCGGAAACGGGCCACGGCCGGGCTTCGGTGAGCAGCTCGACCG
>NZ_JAAGNB010000374.1:0-584 GCF_010550475.1 Amycolatopsis sp. SID8362 | reverse complement strand
CTGGGCGGCCGTCGAGCGCGCCGACGTCGGCGCGCTGAGCTCGGCACTCGCCCTCGACGGGACCGCGCTGACCCCGGTGCTGCCGGCGCTGTCGTCCTGGCGCCGCCGGCTCGGTGAGCGCCACCGCGTCGACGGCCTGCGCTACCGCGTCACCTGGCTGCCGCTCACCGGTACATCGTCCACTGTGGACGGTGAGTGGGCCGTGGTCGTCCCCGACGGCCACGAACGGGACGACTGGGCGGTCTCCGTGGTCGCCGCGCTCGGCGACGTCCGGGTGGTGGTCGCCGGTGCCGGGCTCGCCGAGCGCCTCGCCGGGGCCGGGCTGACCGGCGTCGTGTCTCTTATGGACGGTGAAGACGTGCTGGCCGAGCTGCTCGACGCCGGGATCGGGGCACCCCTGTGGTGCGTCACCCGCGGTGCCGTCGCGGTGGGCCGCGCGGAAGGGGTCCGGTCCCTCCCGCAGGCCGGGACCTGGGGGCTGGGCCGCGTGCTGGCGCTGGAGCACCCGCACCGCTGGGGCGGCCTGATCGACCTGCCCGACGTGGTCGACGAGCGCGTCGCGGCCCGCTTCCGCGGGGTCCTCG
>NZ_JAAGNB010000274.1:0-781 GCF_010550475.1 Amycolatopsis sp. SID8362 | reverse complement strand
GCCGGGCGCCCGTCGAGGTAGAGCGCCTCGATCCGCTGCGCGGCCGCGCGTTCCCCGCCCGCGGCCCCAGTCCGGGCGAGCACGTGGGCGTGGGCGCCGGTGCGCAGCCGGAGGTCGTCGCGGTCCAGCTCCGCCGTTTCGCGCTTGCGTTCCAGCTCGCCGCGGACGCCGTCGGCCCACGGGGAGTCCAGCTCGCTGAAAGGCTCGCCCCGCCACAGGTCCAGCGCCTCGTCGTAGAGCGCGAGCGCCGCTCGGTCGTCCGCCGTCGCCCTCGCCCGCCGCAGCAGGTCTTCGAACCGGTGCACGTCCACCGCCAGCGGGTCGGCGACGAGGACGTAGCCGCCGCGCTCGCGTTCGATCGCGACGCCGTCCACCGGAGCCAGCAGCCCGCGCAACCGCGAAACGTAGGCGTAGAGGGCATTTCTCGGCTGCCGCGGCGGCCGGTCACCCCAGACGCGGTCGATCAGCCGATCCACCGGCACGGCCCGGCCGGCGTCGAGCAGCAGCGCCGCCAGCACGTCCCGCTGCCGGGCGGGCCCGACGTCGAGCCGGGCGCCGCCGGCCACGACCTCGACGGTGCCCAGTACCCGCAGTTCCACCACGACGCCCTCCCTGCGTTCAGGCCTAGCGGATCGGTGGCGCCGGGACAAGGCTTTCCCGGTGACGCCCGGGTGACGCCGGAGCCGCGCGGCCGTGACGGGCGCGGTGTCATCCTGGGGCCCGATCCCCGTCACGATGGGAAGGGCCGGATGCCCGTTCCGCTGAAGGTGCGCGGTCCCCG
>NZ_JAAGNB010000219.1:0-685 GCF_010550475.1 Amycolatopsis sp. SID8362 | reverse complement strand
AGCTGCCGTAGAAGCAGGCCGCGAGCACGAACAGCACCGGCGAGCGGACCAGCAGGAACGCCAGGATCGACGCGCCGGTGGCCAGCGCCAGCAGCACGGCCGAGCCGCGCGCGCCGTGCCGGTCGGCGAGGTGCCCGAGCGGGACACCCGCGACCGAACCCACCGCCCAGCCGAGGGTGAGGCCGAGCCCGACCTGCGCCGGCGTCAGCCCGGCGATCCGGGTGAAGAACAGCACCGAGCACGTCAGGAACGCGCCGTCGCCGAGCGAGCCCACCAGCTGAGCGGCGGCCAGCAGCCGGTCCGGGGTCTTCGTCATGAGATGACAGTAGAGCCGGCTTTGGCTCGATCCCAGATCCAATTATGGCCAAGTGCATTGGGCCAATGTAGGGTCGCGCGATGGACTTCCACGTCAGCCTGGCCGGGCGTGGCGACCTCAGCGTCCGGATCTACCGCCAGCTGCGCGACGCCGTCCTCGACGGCAGGCTGCGGGCGGGGGAGCGGCTCCCGCCGACCCGCGAACTGGCCCGGCGGCTGGCCGTCTCCCGCAACACCGTCGCGGTCGCCTACGACCGCCTCACCGCCGACGGCTTCCTGACCGGCCGCGTCGGCGCCGGGACGTACGTGTCCGATTCACTGCCGGCGCCCCGACGTCGTTCGGCGCCCTCGGCGGCGGGACCGCGCCCGA
>NZ_JAAGNB010000172.1:0-1214 GCF_010550475.1 Amycolatopsis sp. SID8362 | reverse complement strand
GCGCCGAGGCGGCCGCGCTCCACGACGAGGTGGCGTCGGCGCTGCGGAGTGACGGCCAGGTACCACCGGGCGTCGCCGCGCTGACGTCGCTGGCCGCGGCGGTCGAGCTGGGCACGGTGCTCCCGCGCGCGGACCGTCGGCGGTACAAGGCCCGGATCGCGGAGCTGGAGGAGCAGGCGGGCGCGGCGGTCCCGGCGCTGCGCAAGGTGATCCGCGAGCTGAACGCGGCTCGGACGGCCGCGATCTCGGCAGCCTCGGGCGGCGGTGGAGGTGGTGGCTGAGGGGTGTTCGCGAGGTGATCGCTGCTTGCACGGCGGCGAACCAGGGGCGGGAGCGGCTGAGGGGTGCGGCGTCTGGCGCGGCGGGTTCCGGCGGCCGAGGATGCACTGGCGGAACCGGATCCGTTGCTGCGCAGGTGGCTTGCGTGGTGGTCCGCGGCCCGCACGGCCGCGATCTCGGCGGCCTCGGGCGGCGGTGGAGGTGGTGGCTGAGGGGTGTTCGCGAGGTGATCGCTGCAGTGGCGGCGGCCGAGCAATCCTCGCCAGGCGATCGCGATCCGCACACCCGCGATCGCGCCGGGTTCGGCGCGCCGCGGCTCGGACGGCGCGGATCCGTTGCCGTGCAAGTGAACGTGACCAGCGCGGCGGCAGGCAGAGCGTCGCCGCGGGAAAGACGGCGGGGCGGGCGTCCTCCACGGCGCTTCCACCCCGCGCATCCGGCACCCAGGGAGCCGAGGGGGCTCGCTGGGTGTCAGCCGGTGAACAGCCGGCCGAGGTAGTAGTCCACTGTGGCCACTGCCTCGGCCGGTGTCCGGTGGCCCATCAGGATTTCCGAGCCCTGGGAGTCCGCGAGGGCCCACAGGATCGCAGCCTCGGTGGCCGGGTCGGCCGATGGCGGGACCGTGCCGGCCTCCTGGGCCTGGCGGACCTGGTCGGCGAAGAACGCCAGCAGTTCCGGCGCGCCCTCGCCGAACACCTTCGCCATCGCGGGGTCGGCGACGGCGCGGATGAAGTACGCGACGCCGATCAGGAAGTCGCCCTCGCTTTCCGGGTCGCGGGGGAGGATCTCGACCAGGCACGCGCGCAGGATCGACCGCGGCGTCGGCGGGCCTTCGGCGAGCACCTTCGCCGTGATCCGCTCGGTGCGCAGCTTGTGCCGGTGTTCCAAGGCGAACAGCAGCATCTCGTCCTTGGTCTTGAAGTAGTGCTGCACCG
>NZ_JAAGNB010000041.1:0-461 GCF_010550475.1 Amycolatopsis sp. SID8362 | reverse complement strand
GGCCCGGCCTCGACCCGGACGTCCACCGCGCCGGGACCGGCGTGGCGCAGCGCGTTCGTAAGTCCCTCCTGGACGATCCGGTAGCCCTCCCGCGACACCGCGGCGGGCAGCGCGGCGACCGGCCCCGTCACGGCCAGCCGCACGTCGAGCCCGGCTTCGCGGGCGCGCACGGCGAGGACGTCGACTTCGGCCAGCGTGCGCTGCGGCTCCTTCGCCGCGGGTTCCTCGCGAAGCAGGCCCAGCACGTGGTCGAGGTCCTCCAGCGCGCTTCGCGAGGCTTCTTCGATCGTGCCGAGTGCGCGCCGCACCTGGGCCGGGTCGGCTTCGACCAGCTCGGCCGCGGCCGCCGCCTGGATCGTCGACGTCGTGAGCGTGTGCCCGATCGAGTCGTGCAGCTCGCGGGCGAGCCGGTTGCGCTGGGCGAGGACGGCCGCGCGGCGTTCGGCCAGCGCCGCGCGTTC
>NZ_JAAGNB010000005.1:0-16146 GCF_010550475.1 Amycolatopsis sp. SID8362 | reverse complement strand
GTCCGGTACTCGGGCGCCGCGCGCCGGGCGCTGGACTTCGCCGAGCGGCACGGGATCCCGGTCGTGGAGACCACGGCGGGCCGCACGCTCGTCCCGCACGACCACCCGCTGCACGCGGGACCGCTCGGCATCACGGGCTCGTCGTCGGCGAACGTCCTCGCGGCCGCCGCGGACGTGGTGCTGGCCGTGGGCACGCGGCTGCAGGACTTCACGACGGCGTCGTGGACGGTGTTCTCCCCCGACGTCCGCCTGGTGTCGCTCAACGCGGCCCGCTTCGACGCGGTGAAGCACGGCGCCCTGGCCGTGACCGGCGACGCCGACGCGGGCCTGGCGGACCTGGCCGCCCAGCTCGAAAGCTGGCGCGTGGACCCGTCGTGGACCGCGCGGGCCGAGAGCGAACGCGCGGTCTGGGACGCGCACGTCGGCAAGCTGCGGTCGGCGGGCTCGGAAGTCCCGTCGTACGCCCAGGTCGTCGGCGTGGTGAACGACCTCTCGGCCGGCGACGACTACGTCATGACGGCGTCGGGCGGGCTGCCGGGCGAGCTGATCGGCGGCTGGCGCGGGTCCGGGTCGGTGTCGATGGACGTCGAGTACGGGTTCTCGTGCATGGGCTACGAGCTGGCGGGGGCGTGGGGCGCGGCGATCGCGTGGCCCGGCCTGGTGACGACGCTCCTCGGCGACGGCTCGTACCTGATGCTGAACTCGGAACTGTTCTCCGCGGCGTTCGCCGGGCACCCGTTCGTCGCGGTCGTCTGCGACAACGACGGTTACGCGGTGATCGCGCGGCTCCAGGAGGGCCAGGGCGGGAAGCCGTTCAACAACTTCTACGCCGACTGCACGACTTCGCACGCTTCCCCACCGCGGGTGGACTTCGCGCGGCACGCGGAATCGCTGGGCTGCCTGGTGTTCGAGGCGTCCACAGTGGACTCCTTGCGGACGGCTTACGCGGCTGCCCGGGAGGCGTCGGTGGCCGAGCGGCGACCGGCCGTGGTCGCGGTGAAGACGCAGCCGTCGACGTGGACGGAAGCCGGGGCCTGGTGGGAGGTCGGCGTGCCCGAGCACCTCGCGGGCCGGGAGGAGTACGAGCGGGTCAAGCCGGCGCAGGTGCGCTATCTGAAATCCTGAGCCGGACCCGGGGGCGCAGGGTGAAGCCACTCGGCTTCAGCGTCAGCGACTCGACGATCTTCAGCTCGTAGGCGGGGTCGATGTCGAAGTCGTAGCGCTGCAGCACCACTCCCAGCGCCAGCACGGCTTCGTGCAGCGCGAACTGGCGGCCGATGCAGGCGCGCTCGCCCGTCCCGAACGGCTTGTACGCCTGCGCCGGCCGCTTCCGCACCGCCGCGGGCTCGAAGCGGTCCGGGTCGAACGCCTCCGGGTCGTCGCCCCAGGCCGCCGGGTCGCAGTGCACCAGCGGGAGCGGGACGACCACCCAGTCGCCCTTGCGCATCCGGTACTTCCCGCCGAGCACGACGTCTTCGCGCGCTTCGCGGGAGTAGCCGGGCGCGGTCGGCCAGAGCCGCATCGCCTCGTCCAGCACGCGGCGGACGTACCGCAGCTTCGCGACGTCGGCGAACGCGGGCTCGCGGTCGCCCCACACCGCGTCGACCTCGGCGCGGGCCTTCGCCAGCAGCTCGGGGTGGCGGGTCAGGTAGTACAGCGCGAACGACAGCGCGCCGGACGTCGTTTCGTGGCCGGCCACGACGAACGTGATCGCCTGGTTGCGGATGTTCACCGGGTCCAGGCGCTCCCCCGTCATCGGGTGACCCTCGGTGAGCATCAGGCCCAGCAGGTCGCGGCTCTCCTCGCCGCTGCCCCGCCGCTCGGCGATGACCTCGTCGACCAAGTCCGTCATCACCGCGATGTCCGCGCGGTTCTGCTCCGGCGTCCCGGCGAACGCGCGCCGGACGAACGGCAGCTTGACGTTCTGCAGCTGCGCGTACCGCAGCGCGCGGATCATCGCCGTGACGAACGGGTGCGGTTCGGGGCGCTCGAACGAGCCGAACCGGTAGCCGAAGCCGGCCCGGCCGATGGTCTCGAGGGTCAGCCGGGTCATGTCGGCGGAGACGTCGACCGGCCCGCTCGCCGCGTCCCAAGCCGCGACGAGTTCGCGGGCGACGTCGAGCATGATCGGGTGGTAGCGGCGCATCGCCTCGGCGGAGAACGCCGGCTGCAGGATGTCGTGCGCCAGCCGCCAGTTCGGCTCGTGGGTGTGCGCGGTGAAGAGGCCGTCGCCGCCGAGGGCGCGCAGGTTCTCCACGCCCATGCCGACGTGCTTGCCGAACTTCGTCTCGTCGTTCAGCTCGGTGACCAGGTCGACGCCGCCGACGAGGACGAGCTCGAAGCCGAACACCTTGCGCGTGAAGATCGGGCCGAGCCGCTTGCCGATGCGCACGGTGTCCTGCAACGGCGTGCGCGGGTTCGCCCCGATCAGGTCGCCGATCACCGGCAGGCGGCCCGGCCGGTGCGGAATCCCGCTGGTGTCCACGGCAGCTCCTTGTTGAACCCGGATCCAATAAGCTCACGATCCCCCGCTACTGAACCCGTGTCAAGTAAGCTCGGGAGCATGCGGACCAGGCTGAGCACCCAGGAGCGGCGGGAGCAGCTGCTGACCATCGGCGCCGGGCTGTTCGCGTCGCGGCCGTACGACGAGGTGTGGATCGAAGAGGTCGCGGAGATCGCGCAGGTCTCGCGCGGCCTGCTGTACCACTACTTCCCGACGAAGAAGGAGTTCTTCCTCGAAATCGTCCGGAGCCAGCGCGACCAGCTGCTCGAGATGAGCGAGCCCGACCCGGCGCTGCCCGTCGCGGAGCAGCTGCGGGCCGGGCTCGACGTGTACCTCGAGTTCGCGCGCACGCACCCCGACGGCTACCGCGTCGTGCACCGCGCCGCCGCGGGCGCCGACCGCGAGGTCCTGCGGATCCGCGAGGCCGGGATGGCCGCGAACGCCGAGCGCATCCTGACCGCGCTCGGCGCGCTGACCACCGTCACCGAGACGACCCGGGTGGCCGTCCGCGGCTGGCTGGCGTTCGTCGCCACCGTCATCCTCGACTGGCTCGACCAGCCGAAGATCACCCAGGCCGAGCTGCGCGACCTCTGCGTCCGCACGCTGTTCTCGGCGGTGGACGTCACCCCGTGACGGCGGGCGAAGCAGCACCGCCGACCAGCTGACGCGGCGCGCCGGAGCCGTCCGCCGGCACCGCCCAGACCGCGTTTTCGAGGCCGTAGAGCACGGTGTGGTCGTCCTGCCAGAGCGCCTGGTCGTCGACGCTGCGGGTTTCCGCCAGCTCGGTTTCCGCCAGGCTCGCGAGGTCGAGCACCGAAAGCCGCCAGACTCCCTCGCCGACCTTCTTCTTGAACGCCACCCGCTTGCCGTCCGGCGACAGCGACGGGCATTCGACGTTCTCCCGCAGCGCCTTCCCCCGGTAGCGCCCGTAGTCGGCTTCGACGAGGTACGTCGTGCCCTTGCTGCCGAGCGTGGCGTAGAAGCGGTTGCCGTCGGGGGCGAACGTGATGCCCCAGTAGTTGACGTCAGCCGCGAAGTAGCGCTTGCCGCCGACGAAGACGGGCAGCTCCTCGATCGTCTTGACCAGCCGCCCGGTGTCCACTTCGTACAGTCCCGCGCGGGTGGAGAACCCGGTCTGCGCGTAGGAGTCGCCGGTGACGAACAACGTCCAGTAGACGCGCTTGCCGTCCGGCGAGACGCGCGCGCGGCTCGGGGTGCCGGGCAGGGTTTCGGTGTGGCGGACGCCGAGCCTGCCGTCGAGGACGAGGACGTCGGTGACCGCCGGGAGCGTCCCCGGCTGGACGACCAGGCACACCGCCGTCTGCCCGGCAACCGCGAACCGGTCGCACTTCAGGCCGCTGAGCTGCGGTTTCGCGCCCGGGTCGGCGAGCGGGACGGCACCGACGCGGCCGCTGGCGGTGTCGCGGAAGAACAACTGCCCGGGCGCGAGGGTGAGCTGCGCGGCCGGGCCGGCTTCGGCGGTGTCGTGCCGCGAGGCGACCGTGTACGCGACGGCCGCGGCGACCAGCAGCGCGGTCCCGGCGAGGGCGAGGACGAGTTTCTTCACGGGCGCACCGGTTTCACGAGGGCGGCGGCGAGGGCGACGGCGGCCAGGCAGGCCGCGGCGACGAGCACCGCGGGCCGCAGGTCCCACAGCGTCCACGCCAGTCCGAAGAGGACGGACGAGAGCATCCGGGCGACGGCCTGCCCGGTCTGCACCACGGCCATCCCGGTGGCCCGCAGGTCACGCGGGATGAGCGGCCCGGCGGCGGCCATCAGGACGCCGTCGGTGGCCGCGTAGAACACGCCGTGCAGGCCGAGCGCGATGATCCCGAGCCAGAGCCCGGCCTGCGGGCCGCAGAGCAGGACGAGGGCCAGGCACAGCGCGGCGTGCCCGCCGAGGAAGACGGGCCAGCGCCCGACGCGGTCGGCGAGCTTGCCGAGCGGCACGGCCAGCACGAGGTAGACGCCGGCGGTGCCGAGCGGCAGCAGCGGGAACCACGTCGCCGCGATCTCCCACCGCCGTTGCAGCACGAGGTAGACGAACGAATCCCCGACCGTCACCAGGCCCAGCAGCGCGGCCCAGAGCGCGACGCGCCGGAAGTCCTGCTGCCGCAGCAGGCCGAGCGCGGCCCGCATCGAGACGGCCGCCTTGTCGACCGCGCCGGGCCGGTCGTGGACGAACAAGGCGAGCAGCAGCACCGCGATGGCGGCGACGCAGAAACTGGTGAAGAAGACGCTCGTGTAGCTGCCGAGGCTCACCGCCAGCACGGCCATGGCCACGAGCGGGCCGAGGAACGCGCCGACGGTGTCCATCGCCCGGTGCACCCCGAACGACCGGCCGAGCGTGTCCGGCTCGCTGGACAGCGAGATCAGCGCGTCCCGCGGGCCGGTGCGCAGCCCCTTGCCGGTGCGGTCGGCGGCGAGGACGACGCCGATCGCCGCGACCGACGAGCCGGCCGCGACCAGCCCGAGCTTGCACACCGCGGACAAGCCGTACCCGAACCCGGCGACCGCCTTGAGCCGCCGCCACCGGTCGGCGAGGTGCCCGCCGAGCACCCGCACGACCGCGGTGGCGCCCGCGTAGAGCCCGTCGAGCAGCCCGAACTGCAGCGGGTTCAGGCCGAGGCCGAGCACCAGGTAGAGCGGGAGGACGGCGGTCACCATCTCCGAGGAGACGTCGGTGACCAGGCTGACCGCGCCGAGGGCGACGACGTTCGCCGACACCCGCTTCAGCGCGGGTTTCCGGTCGGTGCCCGCCGCCAGGTCCGAGGTCCGGCTTGCCGCGATGTACATGCTCGTCCCCCCTAGTGGCAGGTGTAGGTCGGGCTGCTGTCCAGGACCTTGCCGTCGACGCCGATGAGCTGCGACTGGAAGCTGGTGTCGGTCATGGACAGCTTCAGCACGCCGTAGGTCTTGAGCAGCTTGGCGGTCGTGGGGTGCGGCGAGCTCAGGTTGTAGAGGCTCGCGCCGCCGGAGCCGCCGACGATCTCGACGGGGCCGCTAGCGTCGGCCTTGCCGTCGGCGTTCTGCGGAACGAACCGCTCGTAGTCGTGGTCGTGGCCGTTGAGGACGAGGTCGACCTTGCTGGCCGCCATGAGGTTCCACAGCTCGATGCTGTCGGGGTTGTCGCCGTGGTCGCCGGAGCTCCACCGCGGGTGGTGCCAGTAGGCGGCGACGCAGCCCTTCTTGTTGTTGGCGAGGTCCTGCTTCAGCCACGCCATCTGCTCGTCCGGGCCGAACTCGTGGGTGGCGAAGTCGTTGGAGTCGAGGGCGATGAAGTGCCAGTTGCCCATTTCCCAGCTGTAGTAGCGCTGGCCGTTGGGCTTCGCGATGGCGCCGAAGTAGTCGTCGTAACCCTTGTACGGCGTGTCGTCGTAGGTCTCGTGGTTGCCGGGGATCGGGTGGGTCTTGCTCTTGAACTTGCCCCAGGTCGTGTCGTAGTAGGACTTGAAGTCCGACAGGTGGGCGTCGTCGTACTGGTTGTCGCCCATGGTGATCACGGCCGCGGGGTTCATGGTTTCCACGAGCTTCGCGGTCTTGACGTGGGCACAGCTCGAACTGCTGGCGGTACACCGCTCGGCGATGTCACCGGCCGCGGCGAGGACGAACCCGGGGCTCCCGGCGGCGGTCTTGACGGTGATCGGCGTGCTGGCCGCCGAGACGTTGCCCGCGTTGTCGCGCGCGCGGACGGCGTAGGTGTAGCTGGTGTCCGGTGTGAGCCCGGTGTCGGTGTAGGACGTCGTCGCGCTGGTGGCGACGGCGGTGCCGTTGCGCAGGATGTCGTACCCGGCGACGCCGGTGTTGTCGGTGGCGGCGCTCCAGGTGAGCGGGACGCTCGTGGCGGTCGCGGCCCCGGCGGTCAGCCCGGCCGGGACGGTCGGCGGCTGGGTGTCGCCGGAGGAGTCGGTACTGCCGAAGACCTGCATCTCCCAGAAGGAGTAGCCGTAGCTGGTGCCGCGGGTGAGACCGACGAAGCGCACGAACCGGCCGTGCGCCGACAGCCCGGTCAGGTCGTCGAGCTTGCCGTCCCCGGTGTCGACGCTGGCGGCGGTGGTGAACGTCGAGCCGTCGTCGGAGACCTCGATCCGGTACTTCTTGGCGTACGCGGCTTCCCAGTTGAGCAGGACGCGGTGGATGGTGGCGGGCTGGCCGAGGTCGATCCGCAGCCACTGCGGGTCGGACCCTTCGGCGCTGGCCCACCGCGTGGTGGTGCTGCCGTCGACGGCTTTCGCCCCGGTGTAGGAGGAGCCTTCGATGGTGGAGGTGGCCACGGGCTTGCCCTGCGAGAGCAGCACATCGGCGGCCTCGGCACTGGCGGCCGCGGTGATCGCGGAGGGCAGCAGGACCACGGCGGCGAGCACCGGGGCGAGCCGGGCGAGGGGGCGTAATCGGGTGGACGGCACGTCGCACTCCTTAAGGGCCTTGGCGGTGGCTTGACGGGGCTGCGGCGTCGGGACAAACAGTTAGGAAAGTTTCCTAACTAAGCGGACTTTAACGAGGAGGGGGATCGGCTGACAAGACTTGTCTTGTCGTTGAATCGGTCAAGAGGGTGAGTTTTTCACGGTTTCCGCTGATCAGCGGATGTGTCGCTGACCGGGATACTGCCCCGTGCGCCGGGATGCGGCCAAGAACGGCTCCGGCAGAGTCGCGCCGGGGGGCCGCCGAGCGAGCCACCGCGACTGGTGCCGAGCCCCGGCCAGGCACGTGGTGAACGACCCTTTCACCTCGTCCGGCGAGATGAACGACCCTTTCATGACGTGCGGGGCCGCCCCAGCTCAGCGCTGCAGCAGTTTCCGGATCTCCGCCACCGCGGCCCGGCCAGCCCGGTTGGCCCCGACCGTGCTCGCCGACGGCCCGTACCCCACCAGGTGCAGCCGCGGCTCGAGCGCCACCCGCGTGCCGTCGACGCGGATGCCGCCGCCCGGCTCGCGGATGTGCAGCGGGGCGAGGTGGTCGATCGCCGCGCGGAAGCCGGTGGCCCAGAGGATCACGTCGGCGTCGAAGCGGGTGCCGTCCGCCCACTCGACGCCGGACGGCACGATCCGGGCGAACATCGGCCGCCGGTCCAGGATCCCGGCCGCGCGGGCGGCGCGCACCTCCGGCGTCACCGCCAGATCGGTCACGCTCACCACGCTCTCGGGCGGCAGCCCGGCCCGCACCCGCTCGTCGACCTTCGCCACGGCCGTGCGTCCCCAGTTCTCGCTGAACGGCTCGTCCCGCCAGACCGGCGGGCGGCGCGTCACCCAGGCCGTCGCGCGGGCGAGCGGCGCGAACTCCATCAGCAGCTGCACGGCCGACGCCCCGCCGCCGACGACGACCACGCGCGCGCCGCGGAAGTCTTCGGGTCCGAGGTAGTCCGCGGTGTGCACCTGGCGGCCGGCGAAGGTCTCCTGGCCCGGGTAGTGCGGCCAGAACGGGCGGTCCCAGGTGCCGGTCGCGCTGATCACCGCCCGCGCGGCCCAGGATTCCGCCGGGCTCGAAACCACGAGCCGCTCCCCCGCCCGCGTCACCGACCGGACGTCGACGGGCCGCAGCACCGGGAGGTCGTACACGCTCTCGAAGCGCGCGAAGTATTCGGAAACGACTTCGGAGGCGGGCCGCGTGACGTCCGGGGTGCCGAAGGCCATGCCGGGCAGGTCGTGGATGCCGTGCACCTTGCCGAGCACCAGCGACGGCCAGCGGTACTGCCACGCGCCCCCGGCGCGCTTACCGTGGTCCAGCACGACGAAGCCGGTCCGGTTGGCGAACCCGGCGCGCCGCAGGTGGTACGCCGCGGACAGGCCCGCCTGGCCCGCCCCGATCACCACCACGTCCGTCTCGTGATCCGCGCCGCTCATACCGGGTTCAACGGCCTGCCGGAGCGGCTATTTCGCGCCGTTCGTCACACGGCGACGCGGTTGCGGCCGGCTTCCTTCGCCCGGTACAGCGCCGCGTCGGCCGAGCGCAGCACGTCGTCGAGCGACATGCCGGTGCCGGGGTGGCGCGCGACCCCGATCGACACCGACAGGCCGCTCACCCGGACCGTCCCGCTCCCGGTCGAGATGACCACGGTCAGCTCGCCCACCGCCACCCGCACCCGCTCGGCGATGGCGAGCACGTCGGCGTGGCCGGTGCCCGGCAGCAGCACCACGAACTCCTCGCCGCCGAACCGCCCGACCGTGTCGCCCTGGCGCACCGAGCCGGAGATCGCCACCGCGACGGCGGCCAGGACGTCGTCGCCGGTGAGGTGGCCGTAGGTGTCGTTGATCTTCTTGAAGTGGTCGAGGTCGATCATCAGCACCGCGAAGCCGTCGCCGCGGCGCAGCGCGCGGGCGTATTCCCGGACCGCGGAGTCGTGCCAGCCCGCGGTGTTGAGCAGGCCCGTCTTCTCGTCGGTGACGGCGGCGACCTGCAGCTGCTGCTTCAACAGCAGGTACCGGTGCAGCAACAGCAGCGGCGCGACCACGAACACCACCAGCACCGGCTGCTCGACCAGCGCCAGCGCGGCCAGCCCGCCGAGGCAGAGGGTCGCCAGCTCGAAGGCGTTGTCCTCCCAGGTGCCGATCAGGTCGGCCGCCGAGCGCTGGCTCGTGTAGAGGTAGATGCCGGTGGCCACGAGACCGATGTTCACCAGCTCGAACACCACGGCCGCGAGGCAGAGCGCGAACAGCCCGCGCGGTGTCTGCAACGGCGTCCCGTGCAACCCCAGCACGGCGAGCACGGACGAAGCCGCGAAGCACGAGAGCATCGCCCACGCCGTGCTCGCGACGAAGCGGTGCGCGGGCCGCGTGCGCACCTGGCGCCACACGCGCACCCACAGGTGGGCGTAGAGCACGAGGGCGAGCAGCGCCACCCAGGCCGGCGGCAGCAGGACGACGCCGGCGAGGTACCAGACCGAGGTGACGTTGATGTGCGTCTGGCCGCTCATCCACCGCCGCAGCCGTTCGATGCGGCGCGACATCTCGGCCTGCGCCACCCCGAGCCCGACCAGCACCGCGAACCAGACCGGCCGCACCGGCTCGCCGAACCCGGTGCCCAGCGCCACCGCCGTCGCGCCGACGGCGAGCAGCTCACAGCCGAGGGCGTACGCGATCCACCGGGCTTTCGCCCCGGCCCACATCTCCCACCGCGCGGGCCACCCGGGCCAGTCGGAAAGCGCTTCCCGGCGCACGGCGGCCTGGGCTCTCAAGAGCCGAGGCCACGGGTGTGACGAACCGGCATCGTGACGTACCCCTTGCGCGAAGTTCGGCCGACCAGGTAGCCCAGCGTAGCCGTTCGGACGAGCCACGTCGCCGGTCCGGACGAATTGCCGGCGCCGGTTTGCCCGAACACCCGCGCACAGTAGATCAACCGGACACGCCGAAGGGGACCTTCCGCTCCAGAAGGTCCCCTTCAGACCACGCCTACTTCCGCAGCGCGCGGACGATCGCGACCAGGCCGGCCACCACGGCGACGCCGATCAGCACCGGCGCCAGCCGCTTCAGCACCGACTGCCCGGCGTAGTCGAGCAGGTCGATCGCTTCGGTTTCCGGAGCCGCCGGGACGCTGCGCAGCGGCGGGCGGTCCGACGGCGGTGCCGAGGGCCGGGGTTCGGTGTTGATCTCCGCGGTCGTCGGCGCGGGCTTGACCGCCGGCTCGGGCGCGGGCTCCGGGGCCGGCGCGACGGCCGGTTCCGGGGCGAGCTTGCCCGACAGGCACCCGGCGAACGTGTCCAGGATCTTGCCGCCCACCTCGCTGATCAGGCCCCGCCCGAACTGCGCCGGCTTGCCGGTGATCGCCAGGTCGGTCGCCACCGCGCCGTGGGTGCCGCCGTCGCTCTCGGTCAACGTCAAGGTCACCGTCGCGGACGCCGTGCCGGCACCTCGCGAGTCCTTGCCCGACGCCTTGATCGTGACCTTGTGCGCGGCCTCGTCCTTCTCGAGGAACTCGCCGTTGCCCTTGTACAGCAGCGAAATCGGCCCGAGCTTGACCTTCACCGTGCCGCTGAAAGCGTCCCCCTCGACCTTGGTCAGCGTGGCTCCCGGCATGCACGGGGCGACGCGCTCGGGGTCGACGACCGCCTGCCAGACCTCGCCGATCGGGGCCGGGACGGTGAATTCGTGGTCGAGCCGCACGGGCCGACCTCCTCTCTGCCAGACCTGGGGTGTCCGGTGCCCACCCTAGCCGCCGCGCGGGCGGCGGCCGGGTGGGCGATCCGGTGTCGTCAGGCCCCGGCCGCCGCCGCGATGGCACGGCCCGTGAGCACCTTCGCCAGGTGGCGGCGGTATTCGACGTCGGCGTTGCCGTCGACCGGCGGGTTCGTGCCCTCGGCCGCGTGCTCCGCCGCCGCGCGGATCGAGTCCGCCGCGGCCTGGACGCCGACCAGCGCCGCTTCGACGCCCGAAGCGCGGACCGGCGTGGAGCCCATGTTCGTCAGCGCGACCCTGGCCTCCTCGATGACCCCCGCTTCGGTGCGGACGGTGACCGCGACCGCGACCATCGACCACGCCTGGGCGACCCGGTTGAACTTCTCGTAGTGCGCCCGCCACCCGGTGTGCTTGGGTACGCGGACCTCCACGAGCAGCTCGTCCGGCCCGAGCGCCGTGGTGAACAGGTCCTGGAAGAACTCCGCGGCCGGCACCGTCCGGCGGCCCGAAGGCCCGGCCACCACCAGCGACGCTTCCAGCGCGAGCACCGGCGCCAGCAGGTCGCCCGCCGGGTCGGCGTGGGCGATCGCGCCGCCGAACGTGCCGCGGTGGCGGATCTGCGGGTCGGCGACCGTGTCGGTCGCGGCCTTGAGCAACGCCGCGTGCTCGGCGACCAGCGGGTCGCGCTGGACGTCGTAGTGCGTCGTCATCGAGCCGATCACCAGCGCGTCGCCGTCCTCGCGCACGCCGCGCAGCTCCGCGACGCGCCCGAGGTCGACCAGCGTCGTCGGCGCGGCGAGGCGCATCCGCAGCACCGGCAGCAGGCTCTGCCCGCCGGCCAGCACCTTGGCGTCCTCGCCCGCCGCCGCCAGCGCCTGCACCGCTTCGTCCACTGTGGACGGGCGGGCGTACTCGAAGGGAGCCGGGATCACTGCGCACCTCCGGAGGCGTCGATCGAACCGAGTCCGCCACCGGCTTCGTCGCGGCCGGGGCCGCCCGCGTCGGTGGTGCCGTGCTGCACCGCGTGCCAGACCCGCATCGGGGTCAGCGGCATCTCGATGTCGTTCACGCCGAAGTGGCGCACGGCGTCGATCACCGCGTTGACCACCGCCGGGGTCGAGGCGATGGTGCCCGCCTCGCCGACGCCCTTGGCGCCGAGCGGGTTGGTCGTCGACGGCGTTTCCGTGCGGTCGGTGGTGAACGAGGGCAGGTCGGCCGCCGACGGCAGCAGGTAGTCGGCGAACGTGCCGGTGGTGAGCGTGCCGCTCTCGTCGTGCTCGGTGCCCTCGAACAGCGCCTGCGCGATGCCCTGCGCGAGCCCGCCGTGCACCTGGCCCTCGACGATCAGCGGGTTCACCGCGACGCCGACGTCGTCGACGCAGACGTAGGACCGCAGCTTGATCCGGCCCGTTTCGGTGTCCACCTCGGCGGCGCACAGGTGCGTGCCGTGCGGGTAGGAGAAGTTCTCCGGGTCGAACGTGGCGTCCGAGTCGAGCGACGGCTCGACCCCGTCGGGCAGGTTGTGCGCCGCGAACACCGCGAGCGCGATGTCGGCGATGCCGGTCGAGGAGTCCGTGCCCTTGACGGTGAACTTGCCGTTCGCGAACTCGAGGTCGTCCTCGGCGCATTCGAGCAGGTGCGCCGCGATCGGCTTGGCCTTCGCGACCACCTTCTCGGCCGCCTTGACGATGGCGATCCCGCCCACGACCAGCGACCGCGAGCCGTAGGTGTCCATGCCCTTGTGCGAGGACTGGGTGTCACCGTGGATGATCTCGACGTCCTCGAACGCGACGCCCAGCTGGTCGGCGACGATCTGGCTCCACGCCGTCTCGTGGCCCTGGCCGTGCGCGGAGGCGCCCGTGATGACCTCGACCTTGCCGGTCGGGAGCATCCGGATCGCCGCGTGCTCCCAGCCGCCGGCACCGTAGTCGAGCGAGCCGAGCACCCGCGACGGCGCGAGCCCGCACATCTCGGTGAACGTCGAGATGCCGATGCCGAGCTGGACCTTGTCGCCCGCCTTGCGGCGCTTCTCCTGCTCGGCGCGCAGGCCGTCGTAGTCGAAGAGCTGCTTGGCCTTCTCGGTGGCGGCCTCGTAGTTGCCGGAGTCGTAGGTCAGCCCGCACACCGTGGTGAACGGGAACTCCTCGTGCTTGATCCAGTTCTTTTCGCGCAGCTCCAGGGGGTCCACGCCGAGCTCGACGGCGAGCTCGTCCATGATCCGCTCGATCGCGAACGTCGCCTCCGGCCGTCCGGCGCCGCGGTAGGCGTCGGTCAGCGTCGTCGTCGTGTACACGTTGGTGCACGCGAAGTGGTACGCCGGGATCTTGTAGATCGCGTTGAACATGAACGCGCCGAGGATCGGCACGCCGGTGCCGACCAGGCCGTTGTACGCGCCGAGGTTGGCGAGCAGCTCGACCTTGAGGCCGGTGACCTGGCCGTCGCGGGTGGCCGAGATGGTGATGTCCTGGATCTGGTCGCGGCCGTGGTGCGCGGCGAGCATCGTCTCCGACCGCGATTCGTTCCACTTGACCGGCTTGCCGAGCTTCTGCGCGACCAGCAGCGACATCATCTCTTCGGGCAGGACGCCGATCTTGCCGCCGAAGCCGCCGCCGACGTCCGGGGCGACCACGCGCAGTTTGTGCTCGGGGATGCCGAGCGTCAGCGCCGACATCACGCGCAGGATGTGCGGGATCTGCGTGGCCGACCACATGGTGATCTGGGTGCCGGTCGGGTCGACGACGCAGGCGCGCGGCTCCATGAACGCGGGCACCAGGCGCTGCTGGCGGAAGCGGCGCTTGACGACGACCTCCGCCGAGCTGATCGCCTCCTCGACGTTGCCGCCCGTGCCGGCCTCGGCGGAGTCGAACTTCCAGACGGCGCTGGTGTTGCTCCCCTGGTCCTCGTGCACGAGCGGGGCGCCGTCGGCGATCGCGGCTTCCATGTCGAGGATGACCGGCAGCTCGTCGTACTCGACGTCGATCTCTTCGAGCGCGTCGTGCGCTTCGGCCGACGACCGCGCGACGACGACCGCGACGCCTTCACCGGCGAAGTTGACCTGGTCGGCGGCGAGCACCGGACGGCGCGGCGCCTTCATGTCCGGCGTGATCGGCCACGCGCAGGGCATGCCGATCGAGCTGTCCGGGTCGAGGTCCTTCGCCGTGAACACGGCGACGACGCCGGGGGCGCTCTTCGCCGCCGAGGTGTCGATCGAAACGATCTTGGCGTGCGCGAACGGGCTGCGCAGCACGGCCATGTGCAGCATCCCGGGCAGCGCGATGTTGTCGGTCCAGCGGGTGCGGCCGGTGATCAGCCGCTCGTCCTCCTTGCGGCGGCGGGACTTCCCGACCTCCGGCTCGAGCGTCGCGGTCATCAGTCACCACCCACGCCGACGTGCTTGTTCTCGGTGATGCGTTCCGCTTCGGGCCCCGCGCCGGGACTCATGTTCTGCGCGGCGTCGCGGACCGCGCGGACGATGTTCTGGTAGCCGGTGCAGCGGCACAGGTTGCCTTCGAGGCCTTCGCGGACGGCCTGTTCGTCCGGGTCCGGGTTGTCGGCCAGGAGGTCGATCGACTGCATGATCATGCCGGGCGTGCAGAACCCGCACTGGAGCGCGTGGTTGTCGTGGAAGGCTTTCTGCACCGGGTGCAGCTGCCCGTCGCGGGCCAGGCCTTCGATGGTGGTGACCTCGCAGCCGTCGGCCTGCACGGCCAGCACGGAGCAGGACTTCACGCTGTGCCCGTCCAGGTGGACGGTGCACGCGCCGCAGTTGCTCGTGTCGCAACCGACGACGGTGCCGACCTTCCCGAGTTTTTCGCGTAGGTGGTGCACGAGCAGGGTGCGGGGCTCGACTTCGTCGGTGTACTTCGTCCCGTCGACGGTGACGGTGATGCGCATCAGGCCTCCAAAAGCCGGTTCGGGAACGGCCTGCCCGACCGTGATCGGGCTCACAAACCCCGAGCGTGCTACGCGACCTTGGCGCGGACAAGCCCTGATGTCACACGTTCAACTACTTGTTCCGCAGGTGCGTCTGGAAACCTTGTGCAACTCCGTATGTGCGGAGATCCGGATGGGTGAACTTTTGTGGGCCACCCGGAGTAGTCAGCCGTGGATGCGACCGCTGAGTTCGGCGAGCCGTTTTCCGCCGCCACCCCACCGCAGCGCGATGATCTCCGCGGCGATCGACACGGCCGTTTCCTCCGGCGTGCGCGCGCCGAGGTCGAGGCCGATCGGCGAGGACAGCCGGTCCAGTTCCGCTTCGGTGATCCCGGCTTCGCGAAGGCGGGCGAAGCGGTCGTCGTGGGTCTTGCGGGAGCCCATCGCGCCGACGTAGCCGACGTCCAGGCGCAGCGCGACCTCGAGCAGCGGGACGTCGAACTTGGGGTCGTGGGTCAGCACCGCGATCGCCGTGCGCTGGTCGATCCGCCCCGCTTCGGCCTCCGCCTTCAGGTACCGGTGCGGCCAGTCGACGACGACGTCGTGCGCGTCCGGGAACCGGCTGGTGGTGGCGAACACCGGCCGCGCGTCGCAGACCGTGACCTGGTAACCGAGGTAGGCGCCCATGCGGGCCATCGCGGCGGCGAAGTCGATCGCGCCGAAGACCAGCAGCCGGGGCGGCGGCTCGAAGGAGTTGACGAACACCGCCATGCCCTCGCCGCGGCGCTGGCCGTCCGGGCCGTAGTGCAGGGTGCCGGTGCGGCCGCTGGCCAGCAGGCCGCGCGCGTCGTCGGCCACCGCGTCGTCCATCCGGGACGAGCCGAGCGAGCCCGCCGTCCGGTCCGGCCACACGATCATGTGCTCGCCGACCAGGCCTTCGCGTTCGTGCTCGATGATCGTGACGACCGCGACCGGCTCGCCGCCGCGCACCGACGCGACGACGTCGCCGAGCTCCGGCATCGACTCGCGGTCGACGTGCTCGACGTAGATGTCGATGATCCCGCCGCAGGTCAGGCCGACCGCGAACGCGTCGTCGTCGGTGACGCCGTAGCGCTGCAGCACCGGCTTGCGCTCGGCGACGACCTCCTGCGCGAGCTCGTAGACCGCGCCTTCGACGCAGCCGCCGGACACGCTGCCGGCGACCGTGCCGTCGGGCGCGACGACCATCGCGGCGCCGGGCGCGCGCGGCGCCGACGAGAAGGTGGCGACCACGGTGCCGAGCCCGACGGTCTCGCCCGCGGACCAGCGGCGGAACACGTCGTCCAGTACGTCACGCATCGGCAATCTCCCGGAGCAGTCGTTCCAAGGTGGCCAGGGTGTGCCCGGCCAGCAGCCGGTCGATGTGGGGCAGCGCGGCCACGATGCCCGACTGGACCGGAGCGTACCCCGCCCTCCCGGCGTGGGGATTCACCCAGAATACGGCGTGCGCGAGGCGGCGCAGGTGGGCGAGCTGCTCGCCGAGCAGGCCGGTGTCGCCGCGCTCCCAGCCGTCGGAGAAGACGGTGACCACCGCGCGGCGGGCGACACCGCGGCGGCCCCAGCGGTCGAGGAACGCCTGCAGCGTCTCGCCGAGCCGGGTGCCACCGGCGAAGTCCGGCACCG
>NZ_JAAGNB010000179.1:0-32749 GCF_010550475.1 Amycolatopsis sp. SID8362 | reverse complement strand
CCCGGGTGGTCCCGGCGGCTCGGGTGGCCCGCAAGGTCCCGAAGACGGCCCCACTCCCCCCTCCGGCGCGACACGACTGGCCGCGCCTGCGCGGCGCCGCTCGTCCGGCGTCAACCTCGGCCCGCTGCCCGTGGCGAACCTCGTCGTGCTCGAGGTCGGCCTCGCGATCGGGCTGGTGCTGCTCGCGATCGACATGTCGCTCAAGTACGTCGGGATCGGCATCGTCGGCCTCGCCCTCATCGTCGCGCTGCTGCGCTGGCGCGGCCGCTGGTTCACCCAGTGGGTCGGGCTGACGCTGCGCTACTCGTTCCGGTCCCACGACCGGATCGCGAACCCGCTGCCGCCGAGCACCGTCGAGGAGCTGGCGGCCGAAGAGACCGCCGTGACCGGTCCGGACGACGCGCGCGTGAACCTGCTCCGCATCGCGGTGCCGGACCTCGTCGTGGCGCACGGCGTCGACCACGAGCGCCAGCAGGTCGGCCTCGCCTGGAACGACGGCACGTGGACGGCGGTGCTGCTCGTCGAGCCGACGCCGGCGCTGATCACCCAGGCGGGTGGCGCGCCGAGCCTGCCGCTGTCGGCGCTGGCCCCGTGCCTCGAAGACCGCGGCGTGGTCCTCGACTCCATCCAGATGATCTGGCACTGCTACCCGGGCAGCGCGGCGCTGCCGTCGGACTCGCCGGCCCTCAGCTCCTACATGGAGGTGCTCGGGCCGCTGCCCGCCGCGGCGCGGCGGACGACGTGGGTCGCGATCCGGCTCGACCCGAAGCGCTGCCCGGCCGCGATCCGGGAGCGCGGCGGCGGCGTCGTCGGCGCCCACCGCGCGCTGATCGGCGCGCTTTCGCGGGTGCGCAACGCGCTCGAGTCCCAGGGCGTGCCGACCCGGCCGCTCGACCCGGACGAGCTGCTGCGGGCCGGTATCTCGGCCGCCGAGCTCACCGCCGTCGCCGGTTCGCCGAACAAGGTCACGCTGCAGGAACGCTGGTCCGGGGTGACCGCGGCCGGCATCGGGCACGCGAGCTACGCGATCACCGGCTGGCCGAAGGGCAAGATCTCCGGCAGCCTCGACTCGCTCACGAGCGTCCGCGCGCTGTCGGCGACGCTCGCGATGTCGATTTCCCCGGCGTCCGACGAAGGCAAGATCGGGCTGCGCGGCGTGGTCCGGGTCAGCGCGCGCAACCCGCGTGAGCTCGACGCCGCCGACCAGCGGCTGAACGCGCTGTCCGAGCGGCTCGGCGTGGACCTGACCCCGTTGCGCGGGCTGCAGGTCTCCGCGTTCGCCGCGACGCTGCCGATCGGAGGTACGGCATGACTTCCCGCGTCCGCGACGCCGGGCAGAACACCGGGGTGTCGCCGGAGTTCACCGTGGACCCCGCGATGCTCGACGCGATCAGCCCCTCGGGCGACCGCGGCGGCATCGTGCTCGGCTCGGGCCTCAAGGGCGAGCCGCTGACGATCTCGGCGCTGCGTTCGACCCCGACGCGGATCGTGCTGGTGGGCGGTCTCTACCTGGCCCGCCAGGTGGCGATGCGCGCGATGGCGGTCGGCGCGTGGGTCGTGGTGGCGACGGGCCGCCCGACGGAGTGGCAGGTGCTCTCCCGCGCGGCAGGCAGCCGTGACGGGCGGCCGTCCCCGCTGGTGCAGATCCGCCGGCTGTCCCCGGTCGAGCTGCCGAGGCCGTCCGAGGACGCGCCGCTGCTGGTCGTCACCGACGGCGGCCCGACCCCGCAGGACCTGTTCCCGCCGCGGTCGCCGTGGCAGACGACGATCTACGTTCTCCCGTACCTGCACCCGCAGGCGGGCGCGACGGCCAACGCGGCGGACCTGGTCCTGATGCAGCGCCTCCCGGCGGGCCAGGCCGAGCTGGCGGCCCGCATCTGGCGCCTGCCGCCGCAGATGATGCGGCAGCTGACGACGTTGAAGGACGACCAGGTGGTGGCGCTGGGCCGCAACCTCTGGCGCCCCCTGCGCCTGGTGACGACCGGCAAGGAGCAGCAGCTCCTGGGCCCGGTCCGCCGCGGCGACTGACCTGCCGAACTGCCGTGAAGGCCTCCTTACCGGTCATAAATGCCGGTAAGGAGGCCTTCACGGCTTTTGGCTAGGGCGCGGTGCGGACGTTGCGGGTCTGCTCGGCGCGGGCCGCGAGTTCGGCGTCCGGCGGGTAGTCGACGCCGAGCAGGGTGAGGCCGTGGGCCGGGGCCACCGCGCTGTCGCGGATGCCGCTCTCCAGCACCTTCGCCGGCCACGCGTCCGTGCGGCGGCCGTCGCCGACCAGCAGGAGCACACCCACCAGGCTGCGGACCATCGAGTGGCAGAACGCGTCCGCCGAGACCTCGACCTCCAGCAGGTGCTCGTCCACCCGCGTCCACACGAGACGCTGCAGCTCGCGGATGGTCGTGCCGGTGTCACGCTGCTTGCAGTACGCCGCGAAGTCGTTGAGCCCCAGCAGCTGCGAAGCGGCCGCGTTCATGGCGTCCGTCGACAGTGGCCGGTTCCACGCCAGGGTGTCGTGGCGGCGCAACGGGTCGACGCCCCACGGCGCGTCCGAGACCCGGTAGCGGTAGTGCCGGCGGATCGCCGAGAAGCGCGCGTCGAAACCCTCGGGCGCGATCCGGGCGCCCAGGACCCGGACGTCGCCGGGCAGGAGGCGGTTCCAGCGGCCCGTCATGCGCGCCAGGTCCGGGATGCCTTCGGGCGACACGGGAATCCGGCCGGACGGCGAAGAAAGCGGTACGACGTCGACGTGCACCACCTGACCGGTCGCGTGCACGCCGGCGTCCGTGCGGCCCGCCACGACGACGGACTTCGGCACCGACGCCCCGGGTGGCTGCCGCTGCAGCGCCTCCTCCAGGAGCCCCTGGACGGTCCGGCGGCCCGGCTGGCGGGCCCAGCCCGAGAAGTCCGTGCCGTCGTAGGAAACGTCCAGGCGCAGACGAACGAGCCCGCCCTCCCCAGCGGGAGTGGCGGGCTCGTCCGGTGTCTTTCCAGCCGTCAGGACGTCAGTCCTTCTTGGCGTCCGCGTCGGCGTCGTCCGAAGCCGGGGCCTCGGTCTCGGCAGCGGCGGTGTCCTCGGCCGGAGCCTCCTCGGCGGCGGGCGCCTCGGTGGTGGTCTCCTCGGCGACCGGGGCGGCGGCCTTCTCGTCCTTGGCGAACTTCGTCTTGCGAGCGCGCTCGGCTTCCGAAGTCACCGTCTTCTCCGGGACCAGCTCGATGACCGCCATCTTGGCGTTGTCGCCCTTGCGCGGCATCGTCTTGGTGATCCGGGTGTAGCCGCCCGCCCGCTCCGCGAAGTGCGGACCGATCTCGGCGAACAGCTTGTGCACGACGTCCTTGTCACGGACGACCTTCTGCACCTGACGGCGGTTGTGCAGGTCGCCCCGCTTCGCCTTCGTGATCAGCTTCTCGGCCAGCGGGCGGACCCGGCGGGCCTTCGCCTCGGTCGTCGTGATCTTGCCGTGCTCGAACAGCTGCGTGGCCAGGTTGGCCAGGATCAGCCGCTCGTGCGCGGACGACCCGCCGAGCCGGGCTCCCTTGGTAGGGGTGGGCATTGGTTCTCCTAGTTCAGCTCACAGCGTCCAGGCTCAGCGCCTCAGAGCTGCTCGGTCTCTGCGTAGTCCTGGCCATCGTCGTGGCCGTCCGAAATCCCGTCGGCGATGCCACCGACACCCTCCGACCAGCCTTCACCGTCGTAGCTGGCGGCAGCCGCGGTCGGGTCGAACCCGGGCGGGCTGTCCTTCAGCGCGAGGCCGAGGCCGACGAGCTTGAGCTTGACCTCGTCGATCGACTTGGCGCCGAAGTTGCGGATGTCGAGCAGGTCCGCCTCGCTGCGCGAGACGAGCTCGCCCACCGTGTGGATGCCCTCGCGCTTGAGGCAGTTGTACGACCGGACGGTGAGGTCCAGGTCCTCGATCGGCATCGCGTAGGCGGCGATGGTGTCCGCCTCCTGCGGCGACGGGCCGATCTCGATGCCCTCGGCGTCGACGTTCAGCTCGCGGGCGAGACCGAACAGCTCCACCAGCGTCTTGCCGGCCGACGCGACCGCGTCGCGCGGCGTGATCGACGGCTTGGTCTCGACGTCCAGGATCAGCTTGTCGAAGTCGGTGCGCTGCTCGACACGGGTGGCCTCGACCTTGTAGGTCACCTTGAGCACCGGCGAGTAGATCGAGTCGACCGGGATCCGGCCGATCTCCGCGCCCGCCTGCTTGTTCTGCAGGGCCGGAACGTAACCGCGGCCGCGCTCGACGACGAGCTCGATCTCGAGCTTGCCCTTGCCGTTCAGCGACGCGATGTGCAGATCCGGGTTGTGCACGGTGACACCCGCCGGCGGCACGATGTCGGCCGCCGTGACCTCACCCGGGCCCTGCTTGCGCAGGTACATGGTGACCGGCTCGTCCTCTTCCGAGGACACCACGAGCTCCTTGAGGTTCAGGATGATGTCGGTGACGTCTTCCTTCACCCCGGGAACGGTGGTGAACTCGTGCAGCACGCCGTCGATGCGGATGCTCGTCACGGCCGCGCCCGGGATGGACGACAGCAGCGTACGACGCAGCGAGTTGCCGAGCGTGTAGCCGAAGCCGGGCTCCAGCGGTTCGATGGTGAACCGGGAGCGGGTCTCGTTGACCGTCTCTTCGCCGAGAGCCGGCCGCTGGGAAATCAGCATTTCTTCCTAGTTCCTTTCCAGACGACGCCCGCCATATGACGTCGAAGGGATGGCGCGGCGGCGGCGCACTGTGGGCGCCGCCGCCCGTACTCCAGCCGGGGCCGGACTACTTCGAGTAGAGCTCGACGATCAGCTGTTCCTGAACCGGAACGTCGATCTGCGCACGCTCCGGCAGCTGGTGGACCAGCACGCGGAGGTTGGACTGGACGACCTGCAGCCACGCCGGGATGGGGCGCTCGCCGAAGGACTCCTTGGCCACGACGAAGGGCAGCATCGCGAACGACTTCGGCCGCACGTCGATGATGTCCCACTTGGTGACCTGGTAGGACGGGACGTTGACCTTGACGCCGTTGACCAGGAAGTGGCCGTGGCTCACCAGCTGACGCGCCTGACGGCGGGTGCGGGCGATGCCGGCGCGGTAGATCACGTTGTCCAGGCGGGACTCGAGGATCTGCAGCAGGTTCTCACCGGTCTTACCGGGACGCCGGACGGCTTCCTTGTAGTACCGGACGAACTGGCGCTCGAGAACGCCGTAGGTGTAGCGAGCCTTCTGCTTCTCCTGCGACTGCAGGAGGTACTCGGACTCCTTGATGCGCCCGCGGCCGTGCTGGCCCGGCGGGTAGGGGCGACGCTCGAAAGCCTGGTCGCCGCCGATGAGGTCAACCTTGAGGCGACGCGAAATACGCGTCGCGGGGCCGGTGTAACGAGCCATTTCTTCTTACTCCTCCCCGTTCCTCAGACCCGGCGCCGCTTGGGCGGGCGGCAGCCGTTGTGAGGCTGCGGGGTCACGTCCTGGATGGTGCCGACCTCGAGGCCGGCCGCCTGCAGCGAGCGGATCGCCGTCTCGCGGCCCGAACCCGGGCCCTTCACGAAGACGTCGACCTTCTTCATGCCGTGCTCGGCGGCCTTGCGGGCAGCGTTCTCGGCGGCCATCTGCGCGGCGAACGGGGTGGACTTACGGGAGCCCTTGAAGCCCACGTGACCACTCGACGCCCACGCGATCACGGCACCGGTCGGGTCCGTGATCGAGACGATGGTGTTGTTGAAGGTGCTCTTGATGTGCGCGTGACCGTGCGCGACATTCTTCTTTTCCTTGCGGCGGACCTTCTTGGCCCCGGCCGCAGTACGAGACTTCGGTGGCATGTTCTGAGGGTTCTCCTGTTAGCGCGCGTTCTCTTGGTGAGCGGCGACCGCTTCGGCCTGGCCGCGCCGGATGATCGAACCGGCGTCGGTGTACAGGTTGCGGAGCGCCATCGGGCGGGCGTAGAGCGCCTTGGGCGAGACACAAGCCGAGCCGCGGCGGTGAACGCCACCCATCTGCACGACCTTCTTGCCCTGGACGCTCACTTCTTGCCAGCCTTCTTCTTGCCGGCGACCGTCTTCTTCGGACCCTTGCGGGTACGGGCGTTGGTCTTCGTGCGCTGCCCGCGGACGGGGAGTCCGCGACGCCAGCGAAGGCCCTCGTAGCACCCGATCTCGATCTTCCGACGGATGTCGGCGTTCACCTCGCGGCGAAGGTCACCCTCGACCTTGAAGTTCTCTTCGATGTACGTACGCAGCTTCGCGAGGTCGTCATCGCTGAGGTCTTTGACGCGGGTGTCCGCGTTCAGCTCGGCAGCCTTGATGAGCTGCTTCGAGCGGGTACGGCCGATGCCGTAGATGTACGTAAGCGCGATCTCCAACCGCTTTTCGCGGGGGAGGTCTACGCCAGCGAGTCGTGCCATTGGCGCTGATGCTCCTTCATTGAATTCATCTTCAGGTCTGCTCCCCGTCCGGTTCCGGGACCGACTCGCCTGTCGTGCCCTCGGCTTGCGCCTCGGGTGTCCCAGCCCCGGCCTGAAGTCCGGGGGTGAACCGGACCACTCGCGTGGCCCGGCAGGTGCGGGGAGGTTGTGTAGCCGTCAATCCACTCTGGTCGAGTGCAGCGAACCTTATTCTGCCGTCGGCCGGCGCAAGGTGATCACAGGCAGGTGACCTGCGATCCGTAGCGCCGTCCTAACCAAAATAAGGTTCGGCGATCAGCCCTGCCGCTGCTTGTGCCGCAGGTTCTCGCAGATCACCATGATCCGGCCGTGACGGCGGATCACCTTGCACTTGTCGCAGATCTTCTTGACGCTCGGCTGGACCTTCACGTCTTCTGCTCTCCTGCTTCTGAGCTGCTCTTCGTGATCACTTGTAGCGGTAGACGATGCGACCACGAGAGAGGTCGTAGGGCGAGAGCTCCACGACAACCCTGTCCTCGGGCAGGATGCGGATGTAGTGCTGCCGCATCTTGCCGCTGATGTGTGCCAGGACCTTGTGACCGTTCTCCAACTCGACGCGGAACATCGCGTTGGGGAGCGGCTCGACTACGCGGCCTTCGACCTCGATGGCCCCGTCTTTCTTCGCCATGTCCTCCGCATTTCCGTTGTCAACAGCGTCTGTCGCCACACCCGTGATCAACCTGAGCACTAGTGCCGGGTTGGGGTGTTGCGTGGCACACTGGTGCCCGAGTCCCAAGATCGTGAATTCACGAGCGCGCAGGATCCGGGCGCGATAAGTGCGCCGACTTGACAGTGTACGCATGCCGTGTCGCGACCCCCAAACCGGGGGTGACCATGCTAAAGGACCGTGCAGGTGGACGTGACCGCGATCACCACGTGTGGGTGAACGCGCAGGTCAGGCGTCTTCCGGGGCGGTGAGCACCCAGGGGCCGTCTTCGGTGATCGCGACGGTGTGCTCCCAGTGCGCCGCGCGCGAGCCGTCGGCCGTGACGACCGTCCAGCCGTCGTCCAGCTCGCGGGTCTCCCCGCCGCCGCCGGTCAGCATCGGCTCGATCGCCAGTGCCATGCCGGGCTTGAGCCGCGGGCCCTTGCCGGGCTTGCCGACGTTCGGCAGGAACGGGTCCATGTGCATCTGGCGGCCGATGCCGTGGCCGCCGTACTCGAGGATCATCCCGTACTCGATGCCGTCGTCGCGGCCCGCGCGTTCGGCGGCCGACTGGACGGCGTAGGAGATGTCGGTCAGCCGGCCACCGGCGCTGACCGCCTCGATGCCGGCCCACATCGCCGCTTCGGTCGCCGCGGAGAGCGCCAGGTCGGCGCCGGAGACGTCGCCGATGGCCAGCGTCACGGCGGAGTCGCCGTGCCAGCCGTCGAGGATCGCCCCGCAGTCGACGGAGATGATGTCGCCGTCGGCCAGCACCTGCGTCTTCGCCGGGATGCCGTGGACGATCTGCTCGTTCACCGAAGCGCAGATCGACGCCGGGAAGCCGTGGTAGCCCTTGAACGACGGCACCGCGCCGGCATCCCGGATCGTCTGCTCGGCCAGCTCGTCGAGCTCGCCGGTGCTGACGCCCGGTTTCGCCGCGGCGCGGACGGCCGCCAGGGTGCGGGCGACGACGAGACCCGCCGCCCGCATCGCCTGCAGCTCGTCCGGGGTCTTGACCTCGATCATGCGCCCGCGGCGGAGCACTTGCAGAACACGCAACCCTCCGAGATTCACGTGCGGTCGCGCAGCGCTTCCAGGACCCGGCCGGAGATCTCCTCGACGCTGCCGACGCCGTCGACGGTCACGAGGATGTCGGCGTAGTACTCCAGCAGCGGCGCGGTGTCCGACACGTAGATCTGCTGACGGCGGCGGATGACCTCTTCGGTGTCGTCCGCGCGGCCGCGCGACATGAGCCTGCCGACGACGACGTCCTCCGGCACCTGCAGCTGGATCACCGCGTCGAGCGAGACGTCGGTGTCGCCCAGGATCTCCCCGAGGACCTCGGCCTGCTTGGTGTTGCGGGGGAAGCCGTCGAGCAGGAAGCCGACCTTCGCGTCCGGCTCGGCGAGCCGCTCGCGGACCATTTCGTTCGTCACCGAGTCGGGCACGAGCTCGCCCGAGTCCAGGTAGCGCTTGGCTTCCTGGCCGAGCGGGGTCTCCTGCCCGACGTGCGCGCGGAACAGGTCGCCGGTCGAGATGTGCGGGATCCGCAGCTGCTCGGACAGGGCCACCGCCTGCGTGCCTTTACCCGCGCCGGGCGGACCCACGAGAACCAGCCGCGTCACTTCAAGAACCCTTCGTAGTTGCGCTGCATCAGCTGGCTTTCGATCTGCTTCACGGTGTCGAGCCCGACACCGACCATGATCAGCACAGCCGTGCCGCCGAACGGGAAGTTCTGGTTGTTCCCGCTACCGGTCAACGACAGGAAGAAGTTCGGGAGGATCGCGATGATGCCCAGGTACAGCGAGCCCGGCAGGGTGATCCGGCCGAGCACGAAGCTCAGGTACTCCGCGGTCGGGCGGCCCGGGCGGATGCCCGGGATGAACCCGCCGAACTTCTTCATCTCCTCCGCACGCTCGTCCACGTTGAACGTGATCGTGATGTAGAAGTACGTGAAGAAGATGATGAGCGCGAAGTACAGCGCGATGTGCACCCAGCTGGACTGGTTCACGATGTAGTTCTTGATGAACACCTGCCAGCCGGAGTTGGCGTTCTGGTCGCCGACGAGGCGGCTGATCAGGTCCGGCAGGTACAGCAGCGACGACGCGAAGATGACCGGGATGACACCGGCCTGGTTCACCTTGATCGGCAGGTAGGTCGACGTGCCGCCGTACATCCGGCGGCCGATCATGCGCTTGGCGTACTGCACCGGGATCCGGCGCTGGCCCTGCTCGACGAAGATGACGCTGGCGATGATGATCAGGCCGAAGATGCAGACGACCGTCAGGCCGACGCCGCCGGCGTTGCTGAGGATGTTGCCGCCCTCGGCCGGGATGCGCGCCGCGATGTTCAGGAAGATCAGGACGGACATGCCGTTGCCGATGCCGCGCTCGGTGATCAGCTCGCCCAGCCACATCATGACGGCGGTGCCCGCGGTCATCGTGATGACGATGAGGGACAGCGAGTAGATGCTGTTGTCCGGGATGATCGGCTGATCGCAGTCGGGGAAGAGCTGCTTGCGGTCCGCGAGCGCGACCACGCCGGTGGCCTGCAGGATCGCCAGCGCGATCGTCAGGTACCGGGTGTACTGGGTCAGCTTGCCCTGGCCGGACTGGCCTTCCTTCTTCAGCTCCTCGAACCGCGGGATGACCACGGTGAGCAGCTGGATGATGATGCTCGCCGTGATGTACGGCATGATGCCGGTCGAGAAGAGCGACAGCTGCAGCAGCGCACCGCCGCTGAACAGGTTCAGCAGCTGGTAGACGCCTTCCTGGCCGCCCTGGGAACTACAGGCCTGAACGGCTCCGTACGAGATCCCGGGTGCCGGAATGGTCGCACCGATTCGGTAGACCGCGACGATGGCTAGCGTGAACAGGATCTTCTTGCGTAGATCCGGCGTCGCGAGAGCCGAGCGGAAGGCGCTGAACACGCGGGGGACCTCCTCGGCGTCGTCGGCCGTCCTCAACCGACGATCGGCTTGGCCGGCACGGTGGCCGGCGGGAACACACAGCACTACTGGCACGCAAGCCAGGAACGCTTCGGGGCACACTCGTCCCGAAGCGTGTCGCCGACTCTAACAGCTTCACAGGGCGTGTCCGCAGTCCGTGTGCGTTTTCCGTACCAAGGTTGCTCCGGCGGGTTGATCCACATCGCCGTCTTGGCGGAATTTCTTGACAGATTGTGCCTCAGGCGTTCGCCGACGCGAGCACGCCGGCCAGCCCGACGAGGACCACGCCGGTGCCGCGGTCCACCCGCCGCCGGGCCCGCCGCGACAGCTTGGCCTGCCGCGCGGCGGCGCCGATGCCGACGTAGACCGAGCCCGCCAGGAACTCGACCAGCAGATACCCCGCGCCCAGCAGCGCGATCTGCCCCGGAACCGGCCCGTGACCTGCGTCGATGAACTGCGGGACGAAGGCGGTGAAGATCAGGATCGCCTTCGGGTTGGTGATCGCGACGCCGAACTCCTTGCGGGCCACGCGCCACGCGCCGGCGGGGCGAATGTCCGGTTCGCGCGCTTCGGCCGTGCCCCGGAAGGTCGACCAGAGCAGGCGGGTGCCGAGGTAGAGCAGGTAGGCGACGCCGGCCCACTTGATGATCGTGAGCGCGGTCTCGGACGCGGCCAGCAGCTGCCCCAGCCCGGCCGCGACGGCCGTGATCAACAGGCTGAACGCGGCCAGCCTGCCACCCAGCCCGGCGAGCCCGCGGCGAACACCGTGCGTCATCCCGTGGTGGAGCCCCAGGAGGTTGTTCGCCCCTGGCGTAAGCGCGATGAGCAGGGACGCCCCGAAGAAGACCAGCAGCCACGACACGCCTTCACGGTAACGCCGCCGGTCAACCGGGTTCTTCGGGCGGGAGCACGGTGATCGCGACCCCGCTCGGCGGCGTCGGCGTATCGGCGTAGGCGACGGCCGGATCGGCCCAGTCGCGCTTCCGCAGGGCCAGGTGCGCGACGACCGCGGCGGCCACGGCCACGGCGGTGCCCAGCGCCAGCAGCCACATCCCGGCCCCGGTGACGACTTCGAGGTCGACGTCGCCGACGAGCGCGCTCAGCTCGAACCGGTTCATCGCGACGGTGCTGACCACGCCGGCGGTGAAGACGGCGGCTCCCCCGATGAGCCACCGCCCGCGCACGGGCCGCGAGAAGGCCACGAAGGCGGCGGCGAGCAGCAGGACGGCGGCGAGGACGAGCGGCACGCCCAGTGGCGCGCCGGCGCGCTCGGTGGCGTCCTGGCCGGGGATTTCGATGCTGGTGCCCCAGGCGGTCTGGGTGATGGCCAGGCGGGTTTCGAAGGCCCGTTGGCGGATGTTGAGCTGTTCTTGGACGCGGAAGAGCGGCAGGAGGGTCCCGGCGACGGTCAGGAGGGCCGCGAGGAGGGCGAGGACCGGCGGGAGGAAGCGGAGGACACCGGCGGGGGCCGGTTTGGCGGGTTCGGCGGGCTCGACGGGTGTCGGCTGGGGCGGTTGGGGTGGCAGGCCGGGCAGCTGCGCGACGGGGAACGGCGCTGGTAGCGACGGCTGTGGCGGCTCGCTGGCGTAGGTGGCCGGCGCGGGCTGCACGGCCGGGGCTGGGGCACCTGGCGGGCGCGGAGCTTCCACTGGGAACTCCAGCGGGGCAGGTTGCGAAGGCTGTGGCTGCCCACCGGCGAAACCGCCCGGCGCGGGTTGTGGAGCCGGGGCCGGGGCGCCTGGCGGGCGCCGAGCTTCCACTGGGAACTCCAGCGGCGCAGGTAGCGAAGGCTGTGCGGGAGGTGCACCCGTCGGGAACGCCAGCGGCGCAGGCGACGAAGGCTGCGGCGGCTCACCAGCGAAACCGCCGGGCGCGGCCGGAGCCGGGAACTGCAAGGGCTCGGCCGGCGACTCCCCCGTCGGCGCCCCCGCGCCCGGCTCGGGGCCGTCCAGCCGGGGAGCCTCGACCGGGAAACTCAACGGCGATCCGGGCACCTCCGGCGGGCCGGGCTCCCGCGGTGTTCTGTCCACTCCTCGATCCTCCGTCCGGATCCGCCTCCCGGCAAGGAACCCGGACACGCCGAAGGCCCGCCTGGCGCGAGCCAGACGGGCCTTCGAAACGCGGAACAGCTCAGTTGGTGGTGGCCGAACCGCCGGCCGCCTCGAGCTTCTCCTTGGCGGAGCCGGAGAAGGCGTCCGCCGTGATGTCCAGCTTGACGCCGTTGAGGTCGCCGTTGCCGAGGACCTTCACCAGCTTGCCCTTGCGGACCAGGCCGCCCTGCACGAGTTCCTCGGCGCCGATCTTGCCGCCGTCCGGGAAGACGCGGGCGATGTCGCCCACGTTCACCGGCTGGTACTCGGTGCGGAAGCGGTTCTTGAACCCACGCAGCTTCGGGAGCCGCATGTGGATGGGCATCTGCCCACCCTCGAACCCGGCGGGCACGTTCTTCCGGGCCTTGGTGCCCTTCGTACCGCGACCGGCCGTCTTGCCCTTCGAACCCTCACCACGGCCCACGCGGATCTTGTCGCGCTTGGCGCCCGGAGCCGGACGCAGGTGGTGGATCTTGATGGCCGTCATGCCTTGACCTCCTCGACCTCCACCAGGTGGCGGACGGTGTGGATCAGGCCGCGCACCTGGGGGGTGTCTTCACGCACGACGCTCTGGCGGATCTTGCGCAGCCCGAGGGTGCGCAGCGACTCGCGGTGAGCGTGCTTCGTGCCGATCTTGCTCTTGACCTGCGTGACCTTGAGCTGAGCCATGTCAGACCCCCTGGCCGGCACGCTGGCGCAGCATCCGGGCCGGGGCGACGTCCTCGAGCGGCAAGCCACGGCGGGCCGCCACCTCTTCGGGACGCTGCAGGCCCTTGAGGGCCGCCACGGTCGCGTGCACGATGTTGATCGCGTTGTCGGAGCCGAGCGACTTCGACAGCACGTCGTGGACACCCGCGCACTCCAGCACCGCGCGCACCGGGCCACCGGCGATGACGCCGGTACCGGCGGACGCCGGGCGGAGCAGCACGACACCGGCGGCTTCCTCACCCTGGATCGGGTGCGGGATGGTGCCGCCGACGCGCGGGACGCGGAAGAAGTTCTTCTTCGCTTCCTCGACGCCCTTGGCGATGGCCGCGGGAACTTCCTTGGCCTTGCCGTAGCCGACGCCGACCTGACCGTCGCCGTCGCCGACGACCACCAGGGCGGTGAAGCTGAAGCGACGACCGCCCTTGACGACCTTGGCGACGCGGTTGATCGTCACGACCTTCTCGAGGTGCGGGGTCTTGTCCTGGGCCGCCCCGCCACGGCCGCTGTCGCGCCGGTCACGGCGGTCGCGACGGTCACCGCGGTCGTTGCCGCCCTGCCCGCCGGGTCCACCCTGGCCGCCGCCGAATTGCCGTGTACGTCCCGGCATCAGGCTTTCCTTCCATTCACGAACTGCTGCATCGTCAGAACTCCAACCCCGCCTCGCGGGCGGCGTCGGCGAGCGCGGCGATGCGGCCGTGGTAGGCGTTGCCGCCACGGTCGAACACCACGGCCGAGATCCCGGCGCTCTTGGCGCGCTCGGCGACCAGGGCCCCGACCTTGGCGGCCTTGGCCTTCTTGTCGCCGTCCAGCGCCCGGACGTCCGCCTCGAGGGTGGACGCCGACACCAGCGTGCGGCCGGCGAGGTCGTCGATCACCTGCACGGCGATGTGCCGCGAGGACCGCTTGACGACCAGGCGCGGACGCTGGTCCGTGCCCGAGACCTTCTTGCGGAGGCGGAAGTGCCGACGGGCCTTCGCGACGCGGCGGCGGGTCGAGATGTCCTTGCCCACCGGCTTGCGCTTCGTAGTCGTGTCGCTCATGATCACTTACCCGTCTTTCCGACCTTGCGGCGGATCTTCTCACCCTCGTAGCGCAGGCCCTTGCCCTTGTACGGGTCCGGGCGACGCAGCTTGCGGATGACGGCCGAGATCTGGCCGACCTTCTGCTTGTCGATGCCGGAAACCGAGAACCGGGTCGGGGTCTCCACCTTGAAGGTGATGCCCTCCGGGGCCTCGATCTTCACCGGGTGCGAGTAGCCGAGGGCGAACTCGAGGTCCGAGCCCTTGGCCTGCACGCGGTAACCCACGCCGTGGATTTCCATCTTCTTCTCGTAGCCGGCGGTGACGCCGACGACGAGGTTGTTCACCAGCGTGCGGGTGAGCCCGTGGAGCGCCTTGGAGGTGCGCTCGTCGTCCGGGCGCTTCACCTGCAGCGTGCCGTCTTCACCGCGCTCGACGGTGATCGGCTCGGCGATGGTGTGCTCCAGGGTGCCCTTGGGCCCCTTGACCTTGATGTGCTGACCGTCGATGGTCACCTCGACCCCGGAGGGGACGGCGACCGGCAGCTTTCCGATGCGTGACATGTCTGTGCCCCCTTCCTTACCAGACGTAGGCGAGGACTTCGCCGCCCACGCTGTTGCGCTTGGCCTGCCGGTCGGTCTGGAGGCCACCGGACGTCGAGATGATCGCGATGCCCAGGCCGCCGAGAACGGACGGCAGTTCGGTCGATTTTGCGTAGACCCGCAGACCGGGCTTGGAGACGCGCCGCAGGCCGGCGATGCTCCGCTCACGGTTGGGGCCGTACTTGAGTTCGACGACGAGGTTCTTGTGCTTTTCGCCCGGCTCGTCGTGGTAGCCCGCGATGTAACCCTCGCGCTTGAGGATCTCGGCGATGTTCGCCTTGAGCTTCGAGTGCGGGAGCTTGACCTCGTCGTGGTACGCCGAGTTCGCGTTGCGCAGACGCGTCAAGAAGTCTGCGATGGGGTCGGTCATCGTCATGGTGACCTGTCAACCTTTCTCGCCCTGGTTCCCCGCCCCAAACTGAGGGGCGGGGCCTGTGGCGAAGTGGAGTTTTTAAAGAAGCTCTTACCAGCTGGACTTGCGGACGCCGGGCAGCTCGCCCGCGTGCGCCATCTCGCGAAGGCAGATCCGGCAGAGCCCGAACTTGCGGAACACGGCGTGCGGGCGGCCGCACCGCTGGCAGCGGGTGTAGGCGCGCACGGCGAACTTCGGCTTCTTCGCGGCCTTGTGGACCAGTGCTTTCTTGGCCATCGGCTCAGTTCTCCTTGAACGGGAAGCCGAGCTTGCGCAGCAGCGCCCGGCCCTCGTCGTCGTTCGTGGCGGTCGTGACGACGGTGACGTCCATGCCGCGCGGGCGGTCGATGGAGTCGGGGTCGATCTCGTGGAACATCGACTGCTCGTTGAGACCGAACGTGTAGTTGCCGTGGCCGTCGAACTGCTTCGGCGAAAGCCCGCGGAAGTCGCGGATACGCGGCAGCGCGATGGTCAGCAGCCGGTCGAGGAACTCCCACATCCGGTCGCCGCGCAGCGTGACGCGCGCGCCGATCGGCTGGCCCTCGCGCAGCTTGAACTGCGCGATGGACTTGCGGGCCTTCCGGACCTCGGGCTTCTGACCGGTGATCAGGGCGAGGTCCTTGACCGCGCCCTCGATCAGCTTGCTGTCACGGGCGGCGTCGCCGACACCCATGTTCACGACGACCTTCACCACGCCCGGGATCTGGTGGACGTTGGCGAAGGAGAACTCCGCCTGCAGCTGGCCCTTGATCTCGTCGCGGTAGCGCACCTTGAGGCGCGGCGCGACCTTCTCTGCGGTGGTCATCAGATGTCCTTACCGTTCCGGCGCGAGATCCGGACCTTCTTGCCGTCCTCGCCGATGCGGTAACCCACCCGGGACGGCTTGCCGTCCGAGTCGACGACCATCACGTTCGAGACGTGGATGGGCGCCTCCTGCGTGACGATGCCGCCGGACTGCGCGCCGCGCTGGGTCTGGCTGATCCGCGTGTGCTTCTTGATCCGGTTCACGCCCTCGACCAGCACGCGGTCGCGCTCGGGGTAAGCCTGGATGACCTTGCCCTTGGCGCCCTTGTCCTTGCCGGCGATGACGACGACCGTGTCGCCCTTCTTCACCTTCATCACAGCACCTCCGGCGCGAGCGAAATGATCTTCATGAACTTTCGGTCGCGCAGCTCGCGGCCCACCGGGCCGAAGATGCGGGTGCCGCGGGGCTCGTTGTCGTTCTTGATGAGCACGGCGGCGTTCTCGTCGAACCGGATGTAGGAACCGTCCGGACGACGACGCTCCTTGACCGTGCGGACGATGACGGCCTTGACGACGTCGCCCTTCTTCACCCCGGCGGCCGGGATGGCGTCCTTCACGGTGGCGACGATGATGTCGCCGATGCCGGCGTAGCGCCGCCCGGAACCACCGAGAACGCGGATGCAGAGGATTTCCTTCGCACCCGTGTTGTCGGCTACCCGAAGCCGCGACTCCTGCTGGATCACGTCAACTCCTGTATGTCGCGCCGGTTCTCGCCCGACGAGCGAGCCTTGCGGAACTAAGAACTCCCGAAAGAGCCCTGCTTACTTGGCCTTCTCCACGATCTGCACCAGGCGCCACCGCTTCGATGCCGACAGCGGGCGGGTCTCCATCAGGGTGACCCGGTCGCCCACGCCCGCCTCGTTGTTCTCGTCGTGCACCTTCACCTTGGAGGTGGTGCGGACGACCTTCGAGTAACGGGGGTGCTTCTTGCGGTCCTCGAGCTCGACCACGATCGTCTTGTTCATCTTGTCCGAGACGACGTAGCCCTCGCGGACCTTGCGGTCGTTCCGGGCCGGCGTCTCGGTGGTGGGCTCGCTCATGCGGCACCTTCACTCTCGGCGTCGGGGGCAACGGACAGGCCGAGTTCGCGCTCGCGCATGACCGTGTAGATCCGCGCGATGTCCGTGCGGACGGTGCGCAGACGGCGGTTGTTGTCGAGCTGCCCGGTCGCCATCTGGAAGCGGAGGTTGAAGAGCTCCTCCTTGTATTCCTTCAGACGCAGGACGAGCTCTTCCGCGGTGAGCTCACGCAGCTCCGATGCCAGAGCACCAGCGTTCGCCATCAGAACTCACCACCTTCACGGGTCACGATGCGGCACTTCATGGGCAGCTTGTGGATCGCGCGGCGCAGCGCCTCGCGGGCCGTCTCCTCGTTCGGGAACGAGATCTCGAACATCACGCGGCCCGGCTTCACGTTGGCGATCCACCACTCGGGCGAACCCTTACCGGAACCCATGCGGGTTTCGGCCGGCTTCTTGGTCAGCGGGCGGTCCGGGTAGATGGTCGTCCACACCTTGCCACCACGCTTGATGTGACGGGTCATGGCGATACGAGCGGACTCGATCTGCCGGTTCGTCACGTAGCTGTGCTCAAGCGCCTGGATGCCGTACTCGCCGAAGCTGACCTTCGTGCCACCCTTGGCGGCGCCGTGGCGCTTCGGGGAGTGCTGCTTCCGGTGCTTGACCCTGCGCGGGATGAGCACGTCTCAGCCCTCCGTCTTTTCTGCGGTCTCGGTGGCCGGGGCCGCCGGGGCCTCGGTCGTGGCGGCGGCGGCCGCACGACCGGCTTCGGTCGAGGTGGCGGTCGTGCCCGAGGCGCCGGAGCGACGCGGGCGGGACGGCCGGTCGCTGCGCTCGCGACGCGGCGCGCGTTCGGCGGCGTCACGGGCTTCGCGGGCCTTCAGGCCACCGACGAGCTCACCCTTGTAGATCCACACCTTGACGCCGATGCGACCGAACGTCGTCTTGGCCTCGAAGAAGCCGTAGTCGATGTCGGCGCGCAGCGTGTGCAGCGGGACGCGGCCATCGCGGTAGTGCTCGGAGCGGGACATCTCGGCACCGCCGAGACGACCGCCGCACTGCACGCGGATGCCCTTGACCTGCGGCGAGCGCATGGAGGTCTGGATCGCCTTCCGCATCGCGCGGCGGAACGCCACGCGGTTGGAGAGCTGCTCCGCGACCGCCTGGGCGACCAGCTGGGCGTCGGCCTCGGGGTTCTTGACCTCGAGGATGTTCAGCTGGACCTGCTTCTTGGTCAGCTTCTCCAGCGCGCCGCGGATCCGGTCGGCCTCCGCGCCGCGGCGGCCGATGACGATGCCCGGCCGGGCGGTGTGGATGTCCACGCGGACGCGGTCACGGGTGCGCTCGATCTCGACCTTGGAGATGCCGGCGCGCTCCATGCCCGTGGCGAGGAGCTTGCGGATCTTGACGTCCTCGGCCACGTACTCGGCGTACTGCTTGTCGGCGTACCAGCGCGACTTCCAGTCCGTGGTGATACCCAGGCGGAAACCGTGCGGGTTGATCTTCTGGCCCACTACCGGCCACCTGCCTTCTTCTTGCTCTGAGCCTTCTGCGCGACGGCCGGACGCGACTCCACCTCGACGGTGATGTGGCTGGTCCGCTTGCGGATCCGGTACGCGCGGCCCTGGGCCCGCGGGCGGATCCGCTTGAGGGTGGGGCCCTCGTCGGCGTACGCGTTCTTGACCCAGAGGGTGTCCGGGTCCAGCTGAAGGTTGTTCTCGGCGTTGGCCACGGCGCTGGCGAGCACCTTCGCGACCGGCTCGCTGGCCGCCTGCGGGGCGAACCGGAGCACGGCCAAGGCGTCGGCGGCGCTACGTCCCTTGATGAGCTCGATCACCCGGCGCACCTTGGTCGGCGAGTCCCGGACGAAGCGAGCCCGCGCGTAAGCCGTAGGCAGGGCCTCGACCGTCGCGTCGTTCTGGGCGTTCATCGCTACTTCCCTTGTCTGGTTTCGTGCCCGCTCAGCGGCGGCGCGACTTGCGGTCGTCCTTGATGTGGCCCTTGAAGGTCCGCGTCGGGGCGAACTCGCCCAGCTTGTGACCCACCATGGCCTCGGTGACGAACACCGGGACGTGCTTGCGGCCGTCGTGCACGGCGATCGTGTGACCCAGGAAATCCGGGATGATCGTCGAGCGGCGCGACCAGGTCTTGATGACCGTCTTCTTGCCCGATTCGTTCAGCGCGTCCACCTTCTTGAGCAGGTGGTCGTCCACGAACGGGCCCTTCTTGAGGCTACGTGGCATGTTGTTCTACCTCCCTGCTCAGCGCTTGTTCTTGCCGGTGCGACGGCGGCGGACGATGAGGGCGTCGGACGGCTTGCGCCGGCGCGTGCGGCCCTCGGGCTTACCGTTCGGGTTGACCGGGTGGCGACCACCGGAGGTCTTGCCCTCACCACCACCGTGCGGGTGGTCGACCGGGTTCATGACGACACCGCGGACCGTGGGGCGCTTGCCGCGCCAGCGGTTGCGGCCGGCCTTGCCCCAGTTGATGTTGGCGTGCTCGGAGTTGCCGACCTCGCCGACCGTGGCGCGGTTGCGCACGTCCACGTTGCGGATCTCGCCCGAGGGGAGACGCAGCTGGGCGTACGGCCCGTCCTTGGCGACGAGCTGCACCTTCGCGCCGGCCGACCGCGCCATCTTCGCGCCGCCGCCGGGGCGGAGCTCGATCGCGTGGATCACGGTGCCGACCGGGATGTTGCGCAGCGGCAGGTTGTTGCCCGGCTTGATGTCGGCCCGGGGGCCGTTCTCGACGGTGTCGCCCTGCTTCAGCTTCTCCGGCGCGATGATGTAGCGCTTCTCGCCGTCGGCGTAGTGCAGCAGCGCGATGCGAGCGGACCGGTTGGGGTCGTACTCGATGTGCGCGACCTTGGCGGGGATGCCGTCCTTGTCGTTGCGACGGAAGTCGATGACGCGGTACGCGCGCTTGTGGCCGCCACCCTTGTGCCGGGTGGTGATCTTGCCGGACGAGTTGCGACCGCCCGAACCGCTCAGCGGACGAAGCAGCGACTTCTCCGGGGTGGAGCGGGTGATCTCGGCGAAGTCCGAGACGCTCGAACCGCGACGACCCGGGGTCGTCGGCTTGTACTTGCGGATGCCCATTGTCAGCTCAGTCCTTTACGCGGTGGGTCCGCCGAAGATCTCGATCGCCTTGCTCTCGGGCGAAAGAGTCACGATGGCGCGCTTGGTGTCCTTGCGCTTGCCGAAGCCCGCGCGAGTCCGCTTCCGCTTGCCCTGGCGGTTGGCCGTGTTGACGCTGACCACCTTGACGCCGAACACCTTCTCGACCGCGATCTTGATCTGGGTCTTGTTGGCGTCCGGGCGGACGATGAACGTGTACTTGTGGTCCTCGAGCAGCCCGTAGGACTTCTCGGAGATGACCGGCGCGAGCAGGATGTCGCGGGGGTCCGGAATGGCGACCGAACTCACTTCTCGTCACTCCCTTCCGTGACCTCGCCCGACCGCGCGGAAGCCTTGACGGCCTTGCCGCGGACGGGGCCGGCGACGAACGCGTCGTACGCGGCCTTGGTGAACACGACGTCGTCGTTGACCAGCACGTCGTAGGTGTTGAGCTGGTCCGCCCAGAGGATGTGCACCTCGGGCAGGTTCCGCAGGGAAACCCAGCTCAGCTCGTCGTCCCGGTGCAGCACCACGAGCACGCGCTTCGCGGCCGTGACGGCGGCGAGGGCGGTCTTGGCGGCCTTGGTCGACGGCTTCTCGCCCGTCACCAGCTCGGTGACGACGTGCAGCTGGCCGGCGCGCGCCCGGTCGGAGAGGGCGCCACGCAGAGCGGCGGCCTTCATCTTCTTCGGGGTGCGCTGCGAGTAGTCACGCGGCGTGGGGCCGTGGACGACGCCACCGCCGACGAACTGCGGCGCGCGGGTCGAACCCTGGCGGGCACGGCCGGTGCCCTTCTGCCGGTACGGCTTCTTGCCGCCACCGGAGACCTCACCACGGGTCTTCGTGTCGTGCGTGCCCTGGCGCGCGGCGGCCTGCTGGGCCACCACCACCTGGTGCATCAGCGCGACATTGGCCTGCACGTCGAAGATCTCCTCGGGGAGGTCCACGGTGCCGTCGGCTTTACCGGCCGGGGTCTTCAGCTCGACGCTTGTCATTCGGAGTTACCACCCTTCGCGGCGCTGCGCACGAACAGCAGGCCGCCCTTGGGACCGGGCACGGCGCCCTTGATCAGCAGCAGGCCGTCCTCGGCACGCACGGCGTGCACGGTCAGGTTCTGCGTGGTGACCCGGTCGTTGCCCATCCGGCCCGCCATGCGCAGGCCCTTGAAGACGCGGCCGGGGGTGGCGCAGCCACCGATCGAACCCGGCTTGCGGTGCACGGCCTGGGCACCGTGGCTCGCGCCCTGGCCCTTGAAACCGTGGCGCTTCATGACACCCGCGTAGCCCTTGCCCTTGCTGGTACCGGTCACGTCGACCTCGACGCCGGCGGCGAACACCTCGGCGGTGATCTCCTGGCCGACCTCGTAGGTCTCGGCGTCGGTGGTGCGCAGCTCGGCGAGGAACCGGCGCGGCGTCACGCCCGCCTTGTCGTAGTGGCCGGTGCGCGGCTTGTTCACCTTGCGCGGGTCGACCGCGCCGAACGCCAGCTGCACGGCCTTGTAGCCGTCCTTCTCCTGGGTCCGAACCTGGGTGACCACGTTCGGACCGGCCTTCACGACGGTGACCGGGACAACCCGGTTCTGCTCGTCGAAGACCTGGGTCATGCCGAGCTTGGTGCCCAGGATGCCCTTCATTTGCCTGTCAGACATGAGTCTCTTATCTCCGCCGCTCGCCCAACGCTTACTGGATGTTGACGTCGACGCTCGCCGGCAGGTCGATGCGCATCAGCGCGTCGACCGTCTTCGGCGTCGGGTCGAGGATGTCGATCAGACGCTTGTGCGTGCGCATCTCGAAGTGCTCGCGCGAGTCCTTGTACTTGTGCGGCGAGCGGATGACGCAGTAAACGTTCTTCTCGGTGGGCAGCGGCACCGGCCCGACAACCCGGGCGCCGGTGCGCGTGACCGTCTCCACGATCTTGCGCGCCGAGGTGTCGATCGCCTCGTGGTCGTAGGCCTTGAGCCGGATGCGGATCTTCTGTCCCGCCATGGTGGCTGCTCGTTCCTTGTCGTCTCGTGCCGCTATCTCACAAACCCCGCCCGGATGTCGCCACCCTGGCTGGGTTTCCGCAGTTCAACGGCCCTGTCCCCGGTCCACGCGGTCGGGCGTGTCGCGCCCGACGCACAGACGGATCCCGCGGGATCGTCGTCTTGCCTGGTCTTCCTCAACGTGAGGAGGCTATGAGCCGGCTGGCCGTCTCACTGCCTTTGCCCGCTCGCCTACCCGAAGGAAGAGGCTCGGCGGACCGTGGCCACTCGCGCCAGGGCGGCCGGACCCTCGTGGAGAAAACCCCGACGAGGATCGGCCGCCCCAGGACGAGCAACCTGAATAGTGTCGCACACGTGATTTGACGCCCTTGAGCCGGGGGTGTATTACCCCCGGCCGGGGCGTGAAATCACTTGTTGATCTTGGTGACCTGACCCGCGCCGACGGTCCGGCCACCCTCGCGGATGGCGAAGCGCAGACCCTCGTCCATCGCGACCGGCTGGATCAGCTGGACCGAGATGTCGGTGTTGTCGCCCGGCATGACCATTTCGGTGCCCTCGGGGAGGGTCACGACGCCGGTCACGTCGGTGGTGCGGAAGTAGAACTGCGGGCGGTAGTTGTTGAAGAACGGGGTGTGACGGCCACCCTCGTCCTTCGACAGGATGTAGACCCGGCCCTCGAAGTCGGTGTGCGGGGTGGTGGTGCCCGGCTTCACGACGACCTGGCCGCGCTCGACGTCCTCGCGCTTGATGCCGCGGACGAGGAGGCCGACGTTGTCGCCCGCCTGGCCCGAGTCGAGCAGCTTGCGGAACATCTCGACACCGGTGACGGTGGTCTTGGTCGACTTCTCGCGGATACCCACGATCTCGACCTCTTCGTTGACGTTGATCTGGCCGCGCTCGACGCGACCGGTCACCACGGTGCCACGACCGGTGATGGTGAAGACGTCCTCGATCGGCATCAGGAACGGCTTGTCGAGCTCGCGCACCGGGTCCGGCACGTTGTCGTCGACGGCGGTCATCAGCTCGAGCACGGCGTCGGCCCACTTCTCGTCGCCCTCGAGGGCCTTGAGACCGGACACGCGCACGACCGGGGCGTCGTCGCCGGGGAACTCCTGCGAGGACAGCAGCTCGCGGACCTCGAGCTCGACGAGCTCCAGGATCTCCTCGTCGTCGACCATGTCGGCCTTGTTCAGCGCGACCACGATGTAGGGCACGCCGACCTGGCGGGCGAGCAGCACGTGCTCGCGGGTCTGCGGCATCGGGCCGTCGGTCGCCGCGACCACGAGGATCGCGCCGTCCATCTGCGCCGCACCGGTGATCATGTTCTTGATGTAGTCCGCGTGACCGGGGGCGTCGACGTGCGCGTAGTGACGCTTCTCGGTCTGGTACTCGACGTGCGAGATGTTGATCGTGATGCCGCGCTGCTTCTCTTCCGGCGCGTTGTCGATCTGGTCGAACGCCCGCGACTCGTTCAGCTCCGGGTACTTGTCGTGCAGCACCTTGGTGATCGCCGCGGTCAGAGTCGTCTTGCCGTGGTCAACGTGGCCGATGGTGCCGATGTTGACGTGCGGCTTGGTCCGCTCGAATTTCGCCTTCGCCACTGGAATGTCCTCCTGGACTGATTTGCTTCGTGCTCAGCGGGCGGCGTGGCTGCCGCCCGCTGAATGTTCCTTCGTCGGTGCTGCGGACGTTCAGGAGAGTCCCTTAATGCCCGCGAGCGCTGGGGGGAGTTACTCCCCCGTCGCCTTCGCGATGATTTCCTTCGCGACGTTCGCGGGAACCTCGGCGTAGGAGTCGAACACCATGGAGTAGTTCGCCCGGCCCTGGGTGCGGGACCGCAGGTCGCCGACGTAGCCGAACATCTCCGACAGCGGGACCAGCGCCTTCACGACGCGGGTGCCCGACCGCTCCTCCATGGCCTGGATCTGACCACGGCGGGAGTTGAGGTCACCGATGACGTCACCCATGTAGTCCTCGGGCGTGGTCACCTCGACCGCCATCATCGGCTCCAGGATCACCGGGCCGGCCTTCTTCGCGGCTTCCTTCATCGCCATGGAACCGGCGATCTTGAACGCCATCTCCGAAGAGTCGACCTCGTGGTACGCACCGTCCAACAGGGTGAACTTCAACCCGACGAGCGGGTAGCCGGCCAGGACGCCGTACTGCATCGCGTCCTGCGCGCCCGCGTCCACCGAGGGGATGTACTCCCGCGGCACGCGACCACCGGTCACCTTGTTGTCGAACTCGTAGAGCGCGCCGTCGGTGCGCTCGAGCGGCTCCAGCTTCACGATGACCTTCGCGAACTGGCCGGAACCACCGGTCTGCTTCTTGTGGACGTAGTCGAGCTTGTCGACCGTCTTCTTGATCGTCTCACGGTAGGCGACCTGCGGCTTGCCGATGTTCGCCTCGACCTTGTAGTCGGACTTCATCCGGTTCACCAGCACCTCGAGGTGCAGCTCGCCCATGCCCGCGATGATCGTCTGGCCGGTGTCCTCGTCCAGCTTGACCTGGAACGTCGGGTCCTCTTCGGCCAGCTTCTGGATCGCCAGGGACAGCTTCTCCTGGTCGGCCTTCGTCTTCGGTTCGATCGCGACCCGGATGACCGGCTCGGGGAACGTCATCGACTCCAGCACGATCGGGTTCTGCGGGTCCGCCAGGGTGTCACCCGTGGTGGTGTCCTTCAGCCCGATGACCGCGTAGATGTGGCCGACCTGGGCGTCGTCGACCGGGTTCTCCTTGTTGGAGTGCATCTGGAAGATCTTCCCGATGCGCTCCTTGCGCTCCTTGGTCGCGTTGATGACCTGCGCGCCGGCGGCGACCTTGCCCGAGTACACCCGGATGTAGGTCAGCTTGCCGAAGAACGGGTGCGCGGCGATCTTGAACGCGAGCGCGGCGAACGGCTCGTCCACCGAGGCCTTGCGGGTCACGACGGTCTCGCCGTCGGACAGCAGGCCCTCGACGGCCGGGACGTCCAGCGGCGACGGCAGGTAGTCGATCACCGCGTCGAGCATGGGCTGCACGCCCTTGTTCTTGAAGGCGGAGCCGGCCAGGACCGGGAACGCCTCGCGGGTGATGACCAGCTTGCGGATGCCGGACTTGATCTCGTCCGTCGACAGCTCTTCGCCCTCGAGGAACTTCTCCATCAGCGCGTCGTCGGTCTCGGCGACGGCCTCGATCAGCTTCTCGCGGTACTCCGCCGCGCGGTCGGCCAGGTCGGCCGGGATGTCCTCGACCGAGTAGTCCTCGCCCTTCTGGACCTCGCCGCGCCAGGTCAGCGCCTTCATGCGGACCAGGTCGACGACGCCTTCGAAGTCGTTCTCGGCGCCGATCGGGAGCTGGATGGCCAGCGGCTTGACGCCGAGGCGCTCCGTGATGGTCTTCAGCGTGTAGTAGAAGTCCGCACCCAGCTTGTCCATCTTGTTGACGAAGCAGATGCGCGGGACGTCGTACTTGTCCGCCTGCCGCCAGACCTGCTCGGACTGCGGCTCGACACCTTCCTTGCCGTCGAAGACGGCGACCGCGCCGTCGAGCACCCGCAGGTTGCGCTCCACCTCGACGGTGAAGTCGACGTGCCCGGGGGTGTCGATCAGGTTGATCTGGTAGTCGTTCCAGAAGGTGGTGGTCGCAGCCGAGGTGATGGTGATACCCCGCTTCTGCTCCTCCTCCATCCAGTCCATGGTGGCGGCGCCGTCGTGGACTTCACCGATCTTGTAGTTGACCCCGGTGTAGAACAGGATCCGCTCGGTGGTCGTCGTCTTGCCGGCGTCGATGTGGGCCATGATGCCGATGTTGCGGACCTTGTTCAGGTCGGTCAGCACTTCACGTGCCACGAGAGTGTTCCCCTGTTCTCAAGCTTGGGGCCCGGCATGGCTTGGTCGACAGCCGGGCGGTCATCACCAGCGGTAGTGCGCGAAGGCCCGGTTGGACTCGGCCATCTTGTGCGTGTCCTCGCGACGCTTCACGGAGGCACCGAGGCCGTTGGAAGCGTCCAGGAGCTCGTTCTGCAGGCGCTCGATCATCGTCTTCTCGCGGCGAGCCTGCGAGAAGGAGACCAGCCAGCGCAGCGCCAGGGTCGTGGAGCGGCCCGGCTTGACCTCGATCGGCACCTGGTAGGTGGCGCCACCGACGCGGCGGCTCTTCACCTCGATGGTGGGCTTCACGTTGTCGAGAGCGCGCTTCAGCGTGACGACCGGGTCGGTGCCGGTCTTCTCGCGAGCGCCTTCGAGCGCGCCGTACACGATGCGCTCGGCCAGGGACCGCTTCCCGTCCTTCAGCACCTTGTTCACCAGCTGGGTGACCAGCGGGGAGGCGTAGACGGGGTCGGAGATCAGCGGCCGCTTCGGGGCCGGACCCTTGCGGGGCATTAGCTCTTCTCCTTCTTCGCGCCGTACCGGCTGCGCGCCTGCTTGCGGTTCTTGACACCCTGCGTGTCGAGCGAACCGCGGATGATCTTGTAACGGACACCCGGAAGGTCCTTCACACGACCACCGCGCACGAGCACCATCGAGTGCTCCTGCAGGTTGTGGCCCTCACCGGGGATGTAGGCGGTGACCTCGATGCCGCTGGTCAGCTTCACACGCGCGACCTTGCGCAGCGCCGAGTTCGGCTTCTTGGGGGTGGTCGTGTACACGCGGGTGCACACGCCGCGCCGCTGCGGGCTCCCCTTGAGGGCCGCGGTCTTCTGCTTGGCAGCCTTGTCCTGGCGGCCCTTGCGGACCAGCTGCTGGATCGTGGGCAATGGACCAGCTTCCTGTCGTGATCTGCTTCTTCGTGTCTTCACCGGCCCCCGCGGTCGGGCGTGTCGGCCCGCGTCACGGTCTGACGACCGGTAACTTCCCGGAGGGATTTCCGTCGGAACCCCGACCTGCCGAAGCCGGTGACCGGATGCCTGAGCACCCCGCCCATGCCGCACGGCACGCGGAGCGGCCCGACGCATGCCGGGCACGGTCTCCAAAGATACCCGCCCGGATCCGGACGGAGCGCGGCGGGGGGTCTGAAGGTCGGCGAACGTCCAGCCTACCTCTCGGCACCGCCCGGCCGGGGGATGTTCCGAAGTCCGGTCGCACCGGTGTGGCGGCCGCGGTTCCCCTGGGGGTGGTGGACTGCCGCCGGGGGTTACAACGCACGCGGACGGCGGGATGTTCCGGGGCCGGCGGGCGCTGGTCCGGAGGTCAGACCGCGGCGGACGAGCGGCCGGTCCCGCGAGTGGCCGGGCCGGGCGGTCCCCCGTGCCGATGACATGAATGAGTCATTCATGTCATCGGACGAGGTGAATGAGTCATTCACGGCACCGCGGGCGGCGGGTCTCAGTCCTCTTCGGGCTTCGCGTGGTCGGGCTTGCCCGGGTTCGGGTCGCGCGACAGGTCGATCAGCGGGTGCACGCCGGCCCCCTCGGGCGCCGCGTGGCTTCCGGTCGACTTCGGCTCCTCGTCGGGCCGGCCGGCCCCTTCGGTGCTGGTCATCACACACTCCTAGCGTTCATCCCTGCTTCCCCTTGCGGCCGGAAACCTACCCATTACCCGACCGGGTGACGCAGTGGGATCGGATCGGCCGTTCCGTGCGTCACACCGCCACGATGGGCAAACACGCGATCGGGAGGGGACGAGGGGCATGGCGGCCGAGTTCGAGCGGCTGGTGACCGAGTTCGAGCGGTTCCAGTCGGGCATCCGGAACGTCGACGAGCGGTTCGCCGGGCTCGGGGCGATGCAGCAGCAGCTGTCCGAGCTGCGGGCGGGGGCGTCGTCGCCGGACGGCGGGGTGACCGTGGTCACCGGGCCGGGTGGGGCGGTGCTCGACGTCAAGTTCACCGACGCCGCGCTGGCGAAGGGCCCGCAGGCGCTGTCCGCGGCCCTGATGACGACGCTGCGGGAGGCGGTCGGCGAAGCGGCGCGGCGGCAGGCCGTGCTCGTCCAGGAGCACCTCGGCGACGACCTCGGCCTGGTCGACCAGGTCCTCGAGACCCAGGCCGAGGCGTTCGGAACCACCGTCGAAGAAATGCGGTCGAAGCTGGCGGAAGAGACGCCCGCCCGGGAGCGGCCGGCCGCGCCGGACGACTTCTCCGAGGAACGGGTGCTGCGGCCGTCAGACGACGCGGCGCCGCCCCCGGCAGCACCGCCGGCGGCCGGTGGGTCCGCGGGCGACACCTTCCTGAAGAACCTGTTCGACGAGGAGGACTGATGCCCGACGGGACTGGCGGCTACCAGGTCGAGGTCGACGCGCTGCGGAAGTACGTCGGCGTGCTCGGCAAGTACAAGGACCAGGGCGCGAAGTTCACCGAGAAGGTCGGGCAGGCCGACGTCGGCGACAAGTCGTGGGGCGTGGTGGGCCTGTTCACCAAGCACGGGTACGACGAGACGCTGCACGAGCTGCGCGACCTGCTGGCGTCGATGGCCGAGGGCCTGACGTCGGCCCAGGGCAAGTTCACCGACGCGGCGAACGTCTACCAGGGCACCGAAGACGACCACAAGGCCTTCTTCGGGCAGGTCGAGGTCCTGCTCGACGGCCCGAAGAAGCCCTGAGGGGGCCGGCACGATGGCGGAGTACCAAGACGTCGCGAGCGGCGTGAACGTCAAGAGCGACGACCCGGACACCGTGCTGGGGGTGAACGTCGGCAACGCGGTCAAGGCGATCCCGTTCGCCGGCAGCGCCGTCACGGTGGGCAAGGACGTCGTCTCGGTGGCCAAGGCCGCCACGGCGCCGCACCCGGACGGCGTCGACATCGCGCTCGGGCTCGGCACGATCGCGACCGACACGACGTCCTTCATCCAGTCGAGCGCGAGCACCATCACCGACATCGCCACCGACCCGCTCGGCTGGCTCGTCGGGCAGGGGCTGAACTTCCTGATCAGCGCCGTCCAGCCGATCCAGGACGCGATCCACTTCGTCAGCGGCGACGGGCCGGCGCTCGGGATCGCGGCCGACAACTTCAACGCCATCGCGACCGGGCTGGACCAGCTGGCGAAGAACTTCGCCGAGGTCGCCGACACGTCGCTGGCGGACTGGAAGGGCGACGCCGGCGACGCGGCGCGCAGGTCGCTGGGCGAGTTCGCGCACGGCATCGGCGGCGTCTCGGCGAAGTCCGGCGACATGGCGCAGATGCTGCAGCTGAGCAGCATGCTGATGAGCTTCATCGAGGACCTGATCAAGGCGATCCTCACCGAGCTGGTCACCTGGCTGATCATGATCTGGATCCCGGCGCTGGCCGCCGCCGTGCCCAGCTGCGGCGTGTCGGTCGCGACCGCGGGCACGGCGTCGGAGGTCAAGCTCGGCACCACCGCGGCGAAGACGACGAAGAAGGTCTCGAAGGTCCGCGAGCTGCTGCAGAAGATCCTCGACTGGCTGCAGAAGATGAAGGCCAAGCTGGCCGCGACGAAGCTGGGCAAGGTGTTCGCCGACGGCAAGACCGCGAAGAAGCTGGGCGAGATCGCGGAGCGCGACGCGGGCATGGGCCTGGTCGACAAGCTCAAGGGCGCCGAAGGCATGATCGGCAAGCGGGCCGGGAAGAACGCCCTCTCCGAGATCGCGAAGAAGGGCGGGGAGGCCGCCGCCAAGGGTGTCTTCGGGTTCAACCCGGCCAAGCCCGGCGACAACCCGGCGAAGACGCTCAACGACCACCTCGGCAAGCTCAACAGCCACGTCAAGAACGCCAAGAAGGCGAGCGACTACGGCGAGACCGGCCGGGACCAATCCGACGAAGAGACCCGCGAGGACCTGGACTTCTGATGCTCTTGGTGGTGGTGCTCGTCCTCGTCGCCGCGATCTTCGCGGCGGCGGGCGCGATCTGGTGGCGCTCGCACACGAAGTTCGTCGAAGGCCGCAAGGAGCATTGGTTCAAGGCGTTCGCGGCCGAGCGCGGCGGGGTCTTCGACAGCGGGGTGCCCAGCGACACGCGGGCGGTGCCGACGTTCGGGGTGCGCCACCCGAGCGGCCGCCCGCTGGCCGGCAGCGCCACGACCTGGGTCGAGTTCCGCCACGGCGACCGGCCGGTCATCGCGATCGACGCCCAGGAGCCGTACCGGCACTTCGACGACCACACGTACTTCCGCGACATCCACGTCACGCAGGTCCGGGTGCCGCCGAGCCCGGAGCTGCGGATCACCGCGGGGAAGGTGTCGATGCCGGCCGACGCGCGTCTCGAAGGCGAGCTGGCCCGGTGGCTGGCCGCCACCCCGCGGTTCGCCCAGCGGGACGTCGTCGTCGAGCACGGCTCGGCGCGGACGTGGGGGCCGGGCTGCGCGACCCGGGAGAACATCGTGGCCGAGGCCGGTTACCTGGACGACCTGGCGGACAGCCTGCCCGCGGCGCTGTGGAGCGTCAGCGGCGGCGCGTAGTGAGGTGGGTCAGCCCCGCCGACAACGCGAACACCAGCCCGAGTCCCACGATGTACGGGCCCGCCAGCAGGGCGAAGCCGGCGCCGATGTTGGCATCAGGCTGATCGGACGTCGCCCGGAAGCCGATCGCGCCCACTGAAAGCAGGATCGCGCCCGCCGTGATGAGCAGGACGGCCACCACCGCCAGGCGCTTCGTGAGAGGCGTCATCCCCCCATCGTGCCCGGGCCACGGGGAATTCGCTGGACAGCGACCGCAGGATGAGGACGTGGACTGGAAGATCACCCGGATCGACGTCGCCCACCCGGACGCCGTCGCGATCATGCGCGACTACATGGACGAAGTCGCTTCGCGCTATTACGGCCGCCCGATCACCGAAGCGGAGCTCACGCACTACGTGGCCGAGGAGCCGGGCACCGACCTGGTGCCGCCCACCGGGGCGTTCCTCGTCGGGTACGTCGGCGGGAAGGTCGGGGGCTGCGCCGGCACCCGGGTCGTCGCGCCGGGGATCAGCGAGCTGACCAAGGTCTTCGTCAAGCCGGCCCACCGGGGCTCCGGTGGCGCGCCCGCGCTGGTCGCGGCCGCCGAGGACGCCGCCCGGGAGCTCGGTTCGCGGCTCATGCGGCTCGACACCCGCCACGACCTCGTCGAAGCCCGCGCGCTCTACGCGAAGGTCGGGTACGCCGAGGTCGAGCCGTTCAACGACGGGCAGTTCGCCGAGCACTGGTTCGCGAAGCCCCTCAGCTGACGCAGGCGGCGACCGCGCCGGGCGCCGACTTCTGCGTCTTCACCACCCGGCCGCCGACCGAGACGCGGCATTCGACCGCGCCGCTCCCCTGCCCGAGCAGCTGGATCGACCCGGGTGCCGCCCAGGAGAACTCCTTGCGCCACGGCAGCGGGACCTCGAGCTCCTGGTGCACCAGGCCGAGGCCGTTCGCGTCGTAGACGACCGTCGCCGTGCCGGTTCCGGCCAGCTCGAAGACCACCTGGTAGCCGGACGGCGCCGGCGGGGTCGAGGTGGACGTCACCGTCGCCATGATCGTGCGCGGCGGCACCGACGACAGCGACGGCTCCCCCACCACGGCGACCGATGGCGGTGACGGCGGCGAACCGTTGTCGCCGAGGATGAAGATGCCCGCGGTCACCGCGGCGATCGCGATCACGGCGATGCCGAGCCTGCCCACCAGCTGCCGGTTCATGGGAACTCCCCAGGGAAAAGCGGCGGCCCCTCGAGCGCGAGGGGCCGCCGTCGGGTCAGAAGGAGGGCAGGATCTTGCCCGGCACGCCGTTGATCGACTGGATCAGGCCGAGCACCGGGACGCCCAGCGGCGCGAACGTCCAGATGTTGTTCAGGCCACTGGTGTCCGGCTCGTCGACCACGACGACCCCGGGGGCGTCGGCGGCCAGCGCCGGCGCCGCCGCGCCGAACAGGGCCGCACCGGTGAGGAGCGCGACAGCGAGGGTCTTCTTCATAGGGTGCCTGCCTTTCAGGAAACAGCGGTGATCAGGTTGAAGACGGGGGCGAGCAGGTCGACCGGCTGGCCGACCGGTCCGAGCACACTGCCGAGGTCGACGCCGGGCACGAGCCAGACGGAACCGTCGGTCGGGTCGGCCGAGGCGACACCGGCGGCGAGGCCGGTGAACGCCGTCGCCGCGACGAGCGGCAGCAGCACGCGGGCAGCGAGACGCTTCATGCTTTTCCTTTCGTGGTAACGGTTTTTCAGCGGAGAACCGACGTGATCGGCACGATGGTTCCGTCGGGGACCCACTGGCCCGCGTAGTCGCGGTCCATCACCATCCCGGTGACGTGGGGTTCGGTGGGGTACATCGGCATGGCGTTGACCTGGGCGGCGGCGAAGATCTGGACGTCGCCCGCGGACCCGGCCGCGCCGAGCCAGTTCCGGAAGCCGCCCAGCGTCGGGCTTTCGCCGCCGAAGCGGTTGCCGACCGCCACGGCGTACCCGACCGCGGTCGCCTCCCGCGGGTCGAACCGCAACGGCAGCGACGCGCTCGCGACGGCGTTGACGATCGGCCCGTTGAGCAGCCACGGCGCCAGGTACAGCCCGTACTGGTGGGTGGGTTCGAGACGCTGCAGCTCGGCGGCGCGCGTCATCGCCGTGTACCCGGCGCTCCAGCCGGAGACGACGACGAGCGCGGTGTCGGGCCCGGCGTCCGGCCGCACGGCGAGGCCGGTGCGCGCCGCGGTATCCCGCACCAGCTTCGCGGCCGCGACCCCACGCGGGGAGTCGTCCTCGACCAGCGTCAGCGCGGACGGCTTGCGCCCGGCGAGGAACTCGACGAGCTTGACCAGCGCTCCCCCGTCTTCCGGTGTCAGCGCGTCGGACGGGCACGCGCTCAGCACGTCGGCGCGGCCGGCGACCAGGCCGCCGAGCGCGGCCGAAGCGCATTCCGGCGCGTCGGCGTCGGTGATCGCCGGACCGGCCGCCGTCCCCGCGTCGACCTCGACGAAGCTCGTCGCGTCACCGCGGTGGATTTCCAGGTCGCTGCGGCCGGGTGGCAGCTCGACGTCGGCCCAGGTGCCCTCGGCACCCGGCCGCGCGACGGCCTTCGTGACCAGCCCGGCGGCCCCCACGGACAGGTCGTTGCCCGCGCTCGCCGGGAAGTGGACGACGTTGCGGCCCGGCCGCTGCG
>NZ_JAAGNB010001857.1:0-608 GCF_010550475.1 Amycolatopsis sp. SID8362 | reverse complement strand
GGCCTACGGCGGCGTGCACACCGCGCGGCCGGCCGCGGCGGCCGCGATGGCGGCGTGGGGCGCACGGGCGAACGTTCCCCTGCTCGACCTCGAAGCCGTTGTCGGAGAGCACGTCCTGAGCGGTGAGGGCAACCCGGATGGCATGCACTGGGGCTGGCAGGGACACGCGTCTGTGGGCGACGCGATGTCCGTGTTGCTGGCGCCTTCGCTGACCCCCGGCCACGTAGGCTGACGGCGTGTCGGTCGCCGTAGTCACGGATTCCACCGCCCACCTGCCGGAGGGCTTCGCCGAACGGCACGCGGTCCGGGTGGTGCCGCTGCACGTCCTCGTCGACGGCGTGGTCTCCCTCGACGGCGTCGAGACCGGGCCGGCGGCGGTCGCCGAAGCGATGAAGCAGCGCAAGATCGTCACGACGTCGCGGCCGACGCCCACCGAGTTCGCCGCGGAGTACCGCGCGGCGCTCGCCGACGGCGCCGACTCGATCGTCTCGGTCCACTTGTCGCGCGAGCTCTCGGGCACGTGGGAAGCGGCGGTGCTGGCGGCCCAGGAGGTCGGGCCCGACCGCGTCCGCGTGGTCGATTCGCGGACCACGGCGATGGGACTCGGG
>NZ_JAAGNB010001799.1:0-1003 GCF_010550475.1 Amycolatopsis sp. SID8362 | reverse complement strand
CCCAGCCGGACCGTGGCCCGTCCGGCGGGCAGCCCGGCGAGTTCGCGAGCGGTGGCGTCGAGCTGGTCGACGACGCCGGTGACCCGCCGGAGCACGATCTGCCCGGCGGCGGTGAGCCGCACCCCGTCGTGACGGCGTTCCAGCAGCGGCGTCCCGGCCGCGCGTTCCAGCGCCGCGATCTGCCGCGAGACCGCGGACTGCGTGTAGCCGAGCGCGGCGGCCGCGGCCGTGAGCGTCCCCCGCTCGGCGACCTCGCGGAACACCCGCAGCGCGGTCAGGGAAGCGTCGGAGAAGGCCATGACCGGGTCAGAACCAGTGCAGGCAGTGCGGCGCGCGCTCGCCCCGGAAGAGGTCGTCCGCGACGGCGGCCGCGTCCGGGTGGTGGGCTTCGACGTGGCCGGCGCGCACCAGCGTGCTCGGGGTCGTGCCGCCGAGGTAGATCGAACCCAGGTCGCTCACGTCCAGGGACAGGTCGGGCTCGCGGTCGGTCGGCACGCACTCGGCCTTGCCGTCGCGGACGGTCAGCAGGTAGCGGTCGCGCTCGGCGAGGAACGGGTCGGTGACGTCGAGGACCAGCTCGCCGTCGGCGGACCAGCCGCGGGCGGTCAGCGCGCGGGGGACGTCGAGGAGCCGGACCCAGAGCCAGTCCGTGTCGCCGCCGACCTCGGCCGCGCGGAAGTCGGTGAGCTGCCAGCGCAGCGGGTGCCCGGGCGGGACGTGCTTGACCACGACGTCGGTCACCAGGTCGTGCTCGAGCGCGAACCGGGCCAGCGCGGTCAACACGGCGTCGTCGGCGGTGATGATCTCGTCGACGGTCAACGTGCGGGGCTCGCCGACCGCGTAGCTGGCGTAGCCGTCCGCGACCCCGTCGGCGTCGCGGTGGACGGCGACGTACCGCTGCGCCGGGGCGATCGGCGGCTGCCCCGCACCCGAGCTCCACCAGCGCGGCGGCCGCGACAGCGCGCCGGGCTGCGTGCGGCGGTAGCGGTCGTAGACCTCTTCC
>NZ_JAAGNB010001752.1:0-466 GCF_010550475.1 Amycolatopsis sp. SID8362 | reverse complement strand
GTTCCTGCCGGCGTGGCACGGGTTCGGCGGACGCGTCCGGGCGGCCCCGACGGCGGACGACGTGCTGTCGGTGGTCGAGCAGCTCGCCGGGGCGCCGTTGCCGGCGAGCGCGGTCGAGTCGCTGATCCTGCCCGGGCGGCTGCCGGGCTACTCCCCCGCGCTGCTGGACGAGCTGACGACGGCGGGCGAGGTCACCTGGGCGGGCTGCGGCGCGCTGTCCGGCGGGGACGGCTGGATCGCCCTCGCCCCCACGGACGTCGCCGACCTGCTGCTGCCCGAAGTCGTCGAGGACATCCCGACCGGGCCGCTGCACGACGCTCTTCTGTCCACTTTGGAGGGTGGCGCGCTGTTCTTCCGGCAGCTGGTGGACCGCGCGACCGTGCTGGTGGAGAAGGCCCCGAGCGACGCCGAAGTCGTGGCGGCGCTGTGGGACCTGGTGTGGGCGGGGCTGGTCACGGGCGACACG
>NZ_JAAGNB010001697.1:0-938 GCF_010550475.1 Amycolatopsis sp. SID8362 | reverse complement strand
GTCCTGGACGTGGGGTGGCGGTGCCCCGCAGATGTGCTTCGCGCCGCGGTCCTCTCGGGCGCTGGACGCGGCGGTGCCGGGCGCGGCGTTCACGGCGACGTCGTACACGCTGACGCGGACCGCCGGTGGCAAGGAGAAGGCGGAAGTGACGATCCGGGTGGGAGCGCGGCCGGGTGCCCCGGTCCCCGCTCCCCCCGCCGCGGTCCCGCTGCACGGCCGCCACGGCCGCGGCGTCCGCCGGACCCTCCCGCTGGCCCTGGACGACTAAAAGCCGTGAAGGCCTCCTTACCGGCCGTAAGAGCCGGTAAGGAGGCCTTCACGGCTTTTCAGCCGCGGACGGCCTCGTAGACGCCCGCGATCATGCCCACGAACGGGACCAGCGACAGCAGCACCAGGAACTCGGACACGTCCAGCAGCCGCGACCAGTACGGCGACCGCAGCCCGCGCGCCACCCGCGTCGCGTAGACCAGGCACAGCGCCGCCGCCAGGACGACCGCGCAGCCCGCCGCGAACAGCACCGTGCGGTTGCCCGACGCCACCAGCCACGCGCCGGCGCACACCAGGCTCAGGATGCCGAACCCGACCAGCACCAGCCGCTGCGCGCGGCCCGCGTACGAGCGCGAGCGCAGGATCCACGCCACGCCCAGCACCGCGGCCAGTCCCGCTTCCCACGGCCCGGCCGAAGACAGCACGATCGAAGAAGCCAGCACCACCAGGCCGAGCGCGACGAGCAGGCCGGTCAGCACGGCTTGGGCGTGGGACGTCCGGCCGATCATCTCGGTGCCGAGCGACGGCTGTTCGTCCGCGCGGAACGCCGCCATGTCGTCCGGGACGCGGGGCAGCGGCAACCTCGCCAGGCGCAGGGACAGCATCGGGGCCACCGCGGCCAGCGCTGTGCACAGCACCGCCGCCACCGACGCGGCCGCAGCGGGCTTGAC
>NZ_JAAGNB010001640.1:0-990 GCF_010550475.1 Amycolatopsis sp. SID8362 | reverse complement strand
CCGCCGCACCGCACGGTGTTCACCGCGGCGACGCTCGCCTTGGCGGCGGCCGCCGCGGCCGCCGTGCTCCGGGCGACCGGCGCGCACGAGCACCTCCTCCACCTCGGCGACGGCGCCCGGCCCGGCTGGGCGGACCTCGCCGCCGTGGTCGCCGCCGGCGCCGTGCAGTGGACGGTCAACACCGCGCTCGTCGGCACGGTCATCGCGTGGACGGTCACCATCGAGCACCCCCGCCGGCTGCTGGGCAGCGCGTCGGACAACCTCCTGGAGGTCAGCCAGCTGGCGCTCGGCGTGTTCGTCGCGCTCGCGCTGCTGTGGTGGCCGCCCGCGGCGCTGCTGATGATCATCCCGACGTTCGCGCTGCACCAGTGCGTCCAGCTCGACCAGCTCAAGATCGCCGCGCGCACCGACCAGCGCACCGGGCTGCTCAACGCGATCGCGTGGCACCAGCAGGCCGAGCGCGCGCTCGAGCGCGCCCGCACCACCGGCGGCCGCATCGGAGTGCTGATGATCGACCTCGACTGGTTCAAGCGCATCAACGACACCCACGGCCACCCGGTCGGCGACGACGTCCTCGCCGAGGTGGCCACGGTCCTCGCGAAGACCGTCCGGCGCGGCGACACCGTCGGGCGCTACGGCGGGGAGGAGTTCGCCGTCCTGCTGCCGGACGTCGACGAAGCCGAGGTGCGCGCGGTCGCGGAGCGGATCCGGGTCCGGATCCGGGCCCTGCGTATTACCGCGCCGACCGGAGAGCGGGTAGCGCTGTCGGCGACCATCGGCGCGGCCCTGCACCCGGCGGTGGCCGAAGCGGGCCTGGACGGGGTCATCCGCGCGGCCGACGAGGCGTTGTACGCGGGGAAGAAGGCGGGCCGGGACCGGGTGGCGCTCGCGCTGTAGCTCAGCTGGTGCCGCGCACGACCAGCCGGTGCGCCGACGGCCGGCGGCTGTGCGGGCCGGGTGCAGCGCACCACCAGCCGGTGCGGGCCGGGC
>NZ_JAAGNB010001592.1:0-498 GCF_010550475.1 Amycolatopsis sp. SID8362 | reverse complement strand
GGGCCCGCGCTCGGCGCCGCCGCGATGCGCCGGCTGCGCCGGTAGCCTCGGCCCCATGACGGCGGAGCACGTGATCGTGACGTCCACGACGGACTCGGAAGCGGCGGCGCGGGAGCTCGCCGCGCGGGCGGTCGAGGAGCGGCTGGGGGCCTGCGCCCAGGTCGTCGGGCCGATCACCAGCGTCTACCGGTGGGACGGCGCCGTGCAGACCGACCAGGAGTGGCGCGTCGAGGTCAAGACGACCGCCGGCCGCGTGCCGGCGCTGACCGAGCGCCTGCGGCAGCTGCACGGCTACGACCTGCCGGAGGTGATCGCCACGCCGATCGTCGGCGGCAGCGCCGAGTACCTCGCCTGGCTGACCGCCGAAACCCGTGGCCAGGACACCGGTTCCTGACTACGGTCAGGGAATGGAGCTCGAAGGACTCAGGCGGCGCTTCGCGACGCTGACCACCGCCCACCTCGCCGACGCGTGCATCCGGGCCGGCCTGCCGGTGCGCT
>NZ_JAAGNB010001547.1:0-336 GCF_010550475.1 Amycolatopsis sp. SID8362 | reverse complement strand
CCGGGCAGCACGGCAGCCCGGGCTTCGGCCGCGGCAGCGTCACGCTGGCCGACCACCGCGACGGCGCGCTGCTGCGGCTGGAAATGGAGAACGAATACCTGCTGGCCCTGCGCGACGGGGCTCCGGTGGCGTCCACTCCGGACGTCCTGTCGGTGCTCGACCACCGCACCGGCGCCCCGGTGTCGTGCGACGCGATCCGCGCGGGCGTGGAGGTCGACGTGGTCCGCCTGGCGGCCGCGCCGTTCTGGACCGACCCGCGCTGGCTGCCGGTGGTGCACCCGCGCGCGTACGGCATCGACTGCGACCCGGTGGGGCTCCCGTGAGCCTGCGGCGGGT
>NZ_JAAGNB010001499.1:0-482 GCF_010550475.1 Amycolatopsis sp. SID8362 | reverse complement strand
AGCGCGACCAGCCGCTCCCCCAGCGGCGGCCGGGCCAGCCGCGGGATCAGCGCGAGCACCTCGCCGGTCGCCACCAGGGACAGCTGCGTCGCGAAGTCGTCCACCAGGTGCCGGACGTCCGGCTCCTCCGGCGCCCCCGCGAACAACCGCCGGAACCATTGGTGGCACACGGTTCCCGGCGGGCTGGTCACCCAAGCCTGCCCCGACAGCTCCGCGCCGAGTGGCCCGTCGGCAAGCGCCAGCGGGTGGTCGCGGCTCAGCACCACGTCGCCGACGTCGGTGTGCACGTGCCGGCGTGCCAAGGACGGCGGCAGCGGGGCCGGCACGCCGTCGGCGTCGTGGACCAGGGCGAGGTCGGCCGTTCCCGCGTCGACGGCGCGCAGGGCCTGGTCGGGGTCCTGCTCGGTGATGTCCACGCGCAGCTCCGGGCAGCGCCCGGCCAGCCGCCCGAGGACCGGGGCGAGCAGGCCGCGGATGCCCGT
>NZ_JAAGNB010001453.1:0-465 GCF_010550475.1 Amycolatopsis sp. SID8362 | reverse complement strand
TGGTCGGGCTGACCGTGCGCGCGCAGGACAACGTCGCGGGCGCGTCGGTCACCGCGAGCGCCCGGCGGATCCGCGTCCGGGCGAAGAGCACCCTGGAAGCCGAGGGCGAGCTGCGGCCGCGGCTGCTGGAAACCGTGTCCGCCCTGCTCGACGACGTCCCGCTGGCGCGGCGGCCGAAGGTCACCGTCGTCGTCGACTCGCCGAAGGACCGCCGATGAGCAAGTCCGTCGCCGCGAAGGCGCTTTCCCGGTCGTACGCGGGCGAACGCGTGCTGACGTTCCTGGTCGGGCTGCTCGCCCTGCTCGGCGGCGCGCTCGCGCTGGTCGTCGGCTTCGGCGTGCTCGGCGAGTACCGCGGGCGGCGGGCGCTGCTGGACCCGATGGCCGTCGGCTGGCTCGGTGCGCACGCGACCCCCGCGCGGATCGCCGCGATCGTGCTCGGCGTGCTGCTGTTCGTGCTCGGGCT
>NZ_JAAGNB010001401.1:0-1036 GCF_010550475.1 Amycolatopsis sp. SID8362 | reverse complement strand
CCCGCAGCCCCGCCCGCCGGCGCCGGGCCCGCCGGCGCGCGACACCCGGACCCTGCTGCTCAGGGGCGCCGGGCTGGTCGCGATCGCCGTCGTCTCCGGGCTGCTGTGGTTCCTGATCCGGCACGACTCGACGCCGGACGAGCCGGTCGCGCAGCCGCCGGCCCAGAGCACGGGGGCCTACCAGTTCACCAAGGTCGCCGGCCCGGCGCGCGCGGACGACTGCCCGGCGAACTCCTACGGCAAGACCAAGGAGTTCTTCGCGGACAACCCGTGCCAGTCGCTGGTCCGGGCGCTGTACACGACCGAGACCGGCGGGCAGAAGGCCCTGGTGTCGGTGGTCGTGGTCGGCATGCCGGACTCGTCGAAGGCCAAGGCGCTCAAGGCGCTCACCGACCAGGACAACACCGGCAACGTGACGGACCTGGTCCGCGACAAGACGTTCGCCGGCACCGGCACCCCGAGCCTGACCGGCAAGAACGCGGCATACGCCTCGAAGGTCGACGGCACGAACACGACGATCGTGCTGGCCGACTTCTACGCGAAGCACACCGACAAGGCCCTGATCGAGAAGATCGCCGAGGACGCCCTGCGCCTCTCGGCCGACCTCCACTCCTGACCTAAGGCCGTGAAGGCCTCCTTACCGGCTCTTATGGCCGGTAAGGAGGCCTTCACGGCTTTTCAGCTGTTCTGGCCCGGCATCGCGATCGCCGCCGGCTTCTGACCCGCTTCGGCGCGCCAAGGCGTGCCGCGGCGGGAAGCGGCGACCAGCGCGTGCAGCGCCGTCGTCCGCAGGCCCGCGTCGTCGGTGTGGTTGACCACGGCCAGCCACGCCGACGCGCAGTCGGCCTCGGCCGTCGCGACGACCTGGGACGCCGACTTCGCGTCCGTCACCGGGTTCTTCGGCACGTACGCCGCTTCGGGCGCGACCGGCGTCGCCCCCGACGCCGCCAGCGTCGTCTGCAGGAAGTCGCGGCGCAGGGCGTGTTCCGCGGCGCCGCTCTTCTCGGCGTCGCCGAAGTCGCCCGGCAGGAACGCG
>NZ_JAAGNB010001355.1:0-2141 GCF_010550475.1 Amycolatopsis sp. SID8362 | reverse complement strand
CGAACTGCCCTGGCTGCTCCGCCCGCTGACCCGCACCGCGCGCCGCGCGGCCGGCACCGGGGCCGCGGAAGCGGCCGCGGACTTCAGGCAGTCGCTCGCCGGGCTCAAGGACGGCGAACGCCGGCGGATCCTGCTCGACCTGGTCCGCACGCAGGTCGCCGCGGTCCTCGGCTACGCCTCGGCGAGCACCGTCGAGGCGGGGCTGGAGTTCCGCGAACTCGGCTTCGACTCCCTCACCGCGGTCGAGCTGCGCAACCGGATCAGCGCCGCGACCGGGCTCCGGCTCGGCTCGACGCTGGTCTTCGACTACCCCACGCCTGCCGAGCTGGCCGCGCACCTCAAGGACGAACTCGTTCCGGAGCCGCGGGAAACGTACTCCCTGCTCGCGGAACTGGACCGGCTCGACTCCGCGGTCGACGCCAGCACCACCGAAGACCTCGCCCGGACCGGCGTCGCCGACCGGTTGCGCCGGCTGCTGGCCAAGGTCGGCGCGACCGAAGCCGCGCCGCCGGACACCGGGCTCGCGGACCGCATCGAGGCCGCGAGCACCGACGAGGTCTTCGCCTTCATCGACAACGAACTCGGCAGGCTGGGCGGTGCGACACCGCCGGCCGGCCCGTTCGACCAGAGAGGCTGAGCCGCATGCCCGAGGACCAGAAGCTCGTCGACTACCTCAAGTGGGTCACCGCGGACCTGGCGCAGACCCGCAAGCGCCTCGAGGAAGCCGAGTCGGGCAGGCAGGAACCGATCGCGATCGTGTCGATGGCGTGCCGCTACCCCGGCGGCGTCGCCTCGCCCGAGGACCTGTGGCGCCTGGTCACCGAGGAGGGCGACGGGATCTCGGAGTTCCCGGCCACCCGTGGCTGGGACCTGGAGGCGCTCTACGGCGCCGACCGGGACCAGAAGGGCAAGACCTACACCGGCATGGGCGGCTTCCTGCACGACGCGGGGGAGTTCGACGCCGGGTTCTTCGGGATCTCCCCGCGGGAGGCGCTGGCCATGGACCCCCAGCAGCGGCTGCTGCTGGAGGCTTCGTGGGAGGCCGTCGAGCGGGCCGGGATCGACCCGGTGTCGTTGCGGGGCAGCCGGACCGGCGTGTTCGCCGGCGTGATGTACCACGACTACGGCACCGGCAGCGAATTCCCGTTGGAGTCGCAGGGGTTCCTCGGCGTCGGCACCGCCGGCAGCGTGATGTCCGGGCGCGTGTCCTACGCACTCGGCCTGGAAGGCCCGGCGGTCACCGTCGACACGGCGTGCTCCTCGTCGCTGGTCGCCATGCACTGGGCGGTGCAGGCACTGCGGGCGGGCGAGTGCACGCTGGCGCTGGCCGGCGGCGTGACCGTGATGGCGACCCCGGGCGCGTTCATCAGCTTCAGCGCGCAGGGCGGCCTCGCGGCCGACGGCCGCTGCAAGTCCTTTTCGGACTCCGCCGACGGCGTCGGCTGGTCCGAAGGCGTCGGCATCCTCGTGCTGGAGAAGCTCTCCGACGCCCAGCGCAACGGCCACGAGGTGCTGGCCGTCCTGCGCGGCTCGGCGGTCAACTCCGACGGCGCGTCCAACGGCCTGACCGCCCCGAACGGGCCGTCCCAGCAACGCGTCATCCAGCAGGCACTGGCTTCGGCCGGGCTGGCACCGTCCGAAGTGGACGCGGTCGAGGCGCACGGCACCGGCACCACGCTGGGCGACCCGATCGAGGCCACCGCCCTGCTGGCGACCTACGGCCGGGACCGGCAGGCGGACCGCCCGCTGCTGCTGGGCTCGATCAAGTCCAACATCGGCCACACCCAGGCCGCCGCGGGCGTCGCGGGCGTGATCAAGATGGTGCTGGCGATGCGCCACGGCGTGCTGCCGCGCACCCTGCACGTCGACGCGCCGTCGTCCCATGTGGACTGGACCGCGGGCGAGGTCCGGCTGCTGACCGAGGCGACGCCGTGGCCCGAGACCGGGCGCCCGCGCCGCGCGGCGGTGTCCTCGTTCGGGATCAGCGGCACCAACGCCCACACCGTCCTCGAACAGGCGCCGGCGGTCACCGCGGCCGCGCCGGAGCCCGCGACGGCACTGGCGGTCCTCCCGTTCACGGTGTCGGGCAAGACCCCCGCGGCTCTGCGCGCGCAGGCCACCCGGCTGCTCACCCGGCTCGG
>NZ_JAAGNB010001302.1:0-771 GCF_010550475.1 Amycolatopsis sp. SID8362 | reverse complement strand
CTGGGCGGGCGAGGCCACCGCGCTGGAAGGGCTGGGCGCCGTCGCGCACGCGTGCGGCCGGCTCCCGGAAGCCGTCGAGCACTACCGCCTTGCCTTGCGGCTCAACGAAACCCACGAACGTCACCGCGGAACGGCGCTCCTCCTGTGCTACCTCGGCCACGCGCTGGCCGGGCAGGACGAGTTCGACGCCGCCGCCGAGCACTTCGGGCGCTCGGCCCGGCTGGCGGCGTCGATCGGGGACGGGCACTGCCAGGCGCAGGCCATCGCCGGGCTGGGCGCGGTCCACGCGGCTCGCGGTGCGCTCACCGAAGCGGTCACCGAGCTGGAGCGCGGGCTGCGGTCACTTCCGGCTTCGGAAGCCGCCTCGCTGCGCGTCCCCGTATTGGATAAGCTCGCCGAAGTCCTCGTGGGGGCCGGGGACCACGAAGGTGCGCGGCGGCACTGGACCGAAGCGCTCGCCGCGTACACCTCCATGGACGACCCCCACGCCGAGCGGATCCGAGCGCGGCTCCGCTCGCTGCGGACGGAGTGAACACGGGTTTCAGCCGATCGGTTCCGGCAACTGGGCCGGGGACACCGGCACCCCGTGGACCGGCTGGTCGAGCCCCAGCAACCGGTAGCAGGTCTCGCGCAGGATGCTCAGCGCCTGGCCCGGGCGGGTGGTGATCGCGCGGAGCACGGTCGCACGATCGTCGTCCGAAGGCCGCCGGGCCCGCTCGACCTGCGGCGCCAACGGCCGGTCCGGGCGCAGGGGCGCCGCGATCCGCGCCG
>NZ_JAAGNB010001249.1:0-571 GCF_010550475.1 Amycolatopsis sp. SID8362 | reverse complement strand
CGACCGCCGCGGACACCGCCGCGATCGGCCAGCTGACCGGGAGCCGGGCGACGGTGGACCGGCTGGCCTCGACGAAGTTCCCCGGCGCCCGCGCGGCGGCCGCGGTGAATGCCGCGAAGGCCGACCCGCGCACCCAGGTCGCGGTGTACGAGCCGACGGCGGCGTTCGTCGCGGGGAAGTCGGACATCCCGGCGGAGCTCGCTTACGTCGCGGTGCCGGCGCGGACCGGCGACGGTGCGGAAGCGACGGTCTGGGCCGAGCGGCAGGGCCCGGCCTGGACCGTCGTGAACGTCGCGTCCGGCGACTACGAACAGCGCTACGCCCAGGCCGCCGCCGGGGGCTACCTGCTGCACGAGCCGCAGGTCAACGCCTGGTACGCGGTCCACGGCGACGCCGTGACGGTGCTCGACGGCTCGGTCACGGGCCTGGCGGCGGGCACGAAGCTCGCGCTGGCGGACTACCGCGCGGCGCTGCACGACCGGTACGCGGACAAGCTGCCGGGTTCGGCGTACGACCGCGACGGCGCGGGCGGCGGCTACGGCGGCCGCGAGCGCGCGGTCCCGGCCGCGGA
>NZ_JAAGNB010001194.1:0-718 GCF_010550475.1 Amycolatopsis sp. SID8362 | reverse complement strand
GCGCCGCCACGACGAGCCGGTCGCGGACGCCATCGCCGGCGACGACGCCGCGACCGCCCGGCTGCTCGCCACCATCCGCCCGCTGGTGGTGCGCTACTGCCGGGCCCGCGTCGGCCGCCACGAGCGCTCGTTCGCCTCGGCCGACGACGTCGCGCAGGAGGTCTGCCTCGCCGTGCTCACCGCGCTGCCGTCCTACCGCGACCAGGGCCGTCCGTTCCTCGCGTTCGTCTACGGCATCGCCCAGCACAAGGTCGCGGACGCCCACCGCGCCGCGGCGCGCAACCGCACCGACCCGGTGCCCGAGATCCCGGACGGCGTCAGCGAAGCCGCCGGCCCCGAGCAGCGGGCGCTGCGGTTCGAGCTGAACGAGCGGCTGGCCCGGCTGCTGGACGTGCTCCCGGCGAAGCAGCGCGAAATCGTCGTGCTGCGGATCGTGGTCGGGCTGTCGGCGGAGGAGACGGCCGCCGCGGTCGGCTCGACGCCCGGCGCCGTCCGCGTGGCCCAGCACCGCGCGCTCGGCCGCCTCCGAAGACTCCTGGGCGACGAGGACTGACTCAGCGCCGCACCCGCTCCAGGACGAACTCCGCCAGCGCCGCCGCCGGGCCCGCCATCGACTCCCTCGCCAGCAGCATGAACTCGATGTCGCCGGGTTCGGGCAGGCCGTCGAGCTCGACCAGGTCGGCCGGGATCAGGCTGCGCGCGTGCAGCGTGACGCCGA
>NZ_JAAGNB010001145.1:0-5406 GCF_010550475.1 Amycolatopsis sp. SID8362 | reverse complement strand
GTGCGCGCGCCGAGGAAGTGGGAGAGCACCAGGCGGCGGTCGCGCAGCTGGCCGGCGAAGGCCAGCGGCACCCCCGTGCGCTGCCGGATGCCGCGCAGGGCGCGCCGGTAGAGGTCGCCGTCGGCGGGCCGCAGCACCACGTGGACCTCCCTGGGAGTACCCCCGCCCGGGGGTAGCCGGCGCGGTCGGGTGCTCCGGATGATACGGCCCCGCACTCGACGAGGAGAGCCCATGACTGCCGAGCCGTTCCGGTCCGCCCGCCGGTTCCTGCTTGACCACCGCGAAGACCACGACACGGCCGTCGACGGCTTCCGGTGGCCCGAGCTGACCGAGTTCAACTGGGCGCTCGACTGGTTCGACGCGCTGGCCGCCGACCCGGAGTCCGCCGCGCGGCCCGCGCTGTGGCTGGTCGAGGAGGACGGCAGCGAAGCGAAGTACACGTTCGCCGAGCTGGCCGAGCGCTCGAACCGGGTCGCGAACTGGCTGCGCGCGCAGGGCGTCCGGCGGGGCGAGCGGCTGCTGCTCATGCTGGGCAACCAGGTCGAGCTGTGGGAGGTGCTGCTCGCGGCGATGAAGCTCGGCGCCGTGGTGATCCCCGCGTCGACCCTGCTCGGCCCGGCCGACCTGCCCGACCGCGTCACCCGCGGCCGCGTCCGGCACGTCGTGGCCCGCGACCGCGACACCGCCAAGTTCCCGGACGGCGACTACACCCGGATCGCCGTCGGCGAGCCCGCCGAGGGCTGGCTGGACTTCGCCCGGGCGTACGAGAGCGAGCCGGTCTTCACCCCGGACGGCCCGACCGCTGCGTCGGACACCCTGCTGCTGTACTTCACCTCCGGCACGACGGCGCTGCCGAAGCTGGTCGAGCACACGCACGCCAGCTACCCGGTGGGCCACCTGTCCACGATGTACTGGATCGGGCTCGAACCCGGCGACGTCCACCTCAACATCTCCTCGCCGGGCTGGGCGAAGCACGCGTGGAGCAACGTCTTCGCGCCGTGGAACGCGGGCGCCACGGTGTTCATCTTCAACTACGAACGCTTCGACGCGAAGGCGTTGCTGGCCCAGATGGACCGCTGCGGCGTGACGAGCTTCTGCGCGCCGCCGACGGTCTGGCGGATGCTCATCCAAGCCGACCTGACCGCGCTTCGAGTCCCGCCGAAGAAGGTCGTCGGGGCGGGCGAGCCGCTCAACCCCGAGGTCATCGAGCAGGTCGAGCGCGCCTGGGGCGTCACGATCCGGGACGGCTTCGGCCAGACGGAAACCACCGTCCAGATCGCCAACTCGCCCGGCCAGCGCGTCAAGCCCGGGTCGATGGGCCGCCCGATGCCCGGCTACCCGGTGGTGCTCGTCGACCCGGCGACCGGCGAGCCCGGCGACGAGGGCGAAATCTGCCTCGACCTGCGCGAGCGCCCGCTCGGCCTGATGGCGGGCTACCGCGACGACCCCGAGCGCACCGCCGAGGTCATGCGCGGCGGCTTCTACCACACCGGCGACGTCGGCAGCCGCGACGAAGACGGCTACCTCACCTACGTCGGCCGGGCCGACGACGTGTTCAAGGCGTCGGACTACCGGATCTCGCCGTTCGAGCTGGAAAGCGTGCTGCTGGAGCACGAAGCCGTGGCCGAGGCGGCCGTCGTCCCGTCACCCGACCCGGTGCGGCTGGCCGTGCCGAAGGCGTACGTCGTCCTCGCCGCCGGGCATGAGCCGGACGTCGGCACCGCGGCCGCGATCCTGGGGTACGCGCGCGAGCACCTGGCGCCGTACAAGCGGATCCGGCGGCTCGAGTTCGCCGACCTGCCGAAGACCATCTCGGGCAAGATCCGCCGCGTCGAGCTGCGGGAACGCGAGGAGAAGCTGCACGCGGGGGAGGGGCCGGTCGAGGGCGAGTACACCGAGCGCGACGTCGTCGGCTGACGTCGAGGCAGGGTACGCACGGCGGCCCGCGCCGGGTGTCCAGAAGTTGAACACCCGGCGCGCTCCCCGGGCGGCAAGGTGATCCCTCACCACCGCCCGAACCGGTGGTTCCCTTCCCGCCACCTCGAAAGGGGAGCAGCGTGACCCTCAGCCACGACGCTCCGGACACCGGCAGCGCGCCCCGGGGCGTCTCCCGCCGCGGATTCTTCGGTTACGTCCTCGCGGCCGGCACCCTGGTCGTCGCCGCGGACCTGGGGACGAGCGCCCCGGCCGCCGCCTCGGTGCCGTCGCCGCCGCAGCCGCCCGAGCTCTACGACCTCAACGACGCGCTCACCGACGCCGCGCTGCCGACCTCGCAGCTCATCACCGTCACGGTGCACTCCGACGGCACGGCGTCGTTCGCGCTGCCGCGGGCCGAGGTGGGGCAGGGCATCACCACGTCGACGGCGATGATCATCGCCGAAGAGCTGGACCTGCCGGTGGAGAAGGTGCGCGTCACGCTCGCCCCGGCGCGGCCGGAGCTGCTGTTCAACCAGCTGACCGGCGGGTCCAACACGACGATCGCGACGTTCACGCCGATCCGGGTCGCCGCGGCGATCGCGAAGCAGCAGCTGCTCGAAGCGGCGGCGCTGCTCCTCGGGTCGAACGTCGCCCTGCTGGTGTCCAAGGCCGGCGTGATCAGCGCGCCGGATGGCTCGTCCGCGACCTACGGCGAGCTCGCCACCAAGGCCGCGGCGAGCGAGACCAAGCAGGTCACCCTCGACCCGAGCGCGCTCAAGGCCGCGTCGGAGTTCAAGGTGCTCGGCAAGCCGCGCACCCGCGTCGACGCGCTCGACATCGTCACCGGCCGCAAGCAGTTCGCGATGGACCTCGACGTCCCGGGCGCGCTGCCGACGATGGTCTGCCGTCCGCCGACGCTCAACGGCCGCCCGAAGGCGATCCTCAACAAGGCCGACGTCCTGGCGCTGCCCGGCGTCACCGACGTCGCGCTCATCCCGACCGGCGTCGCTGTGCGCGCGGAGACGTTCGGCCAGTGCATCGACGGCGTCCGCGCGCTGCGCGTCGACTGGGGGCCGGGCAGTGTCGAAGGCCAGGACGACGCGTCGGTGCTGGCGAACCTGCGCAAGGCCGAGCTGCCGCTGGCCGTGCCGAAGGTGCCGCTGCTGACCAAGACCGTCGACGCGGACTTCGAGTTCATGTTCCGCTCCAGCGCCGCGCTCGAGCCCTACGCCGCGGTCGCCGACGTCCGGTCCGGCAGCGCGGAGATCTGGGCCGGGCTGAAGTCGCCGATCGTCGCCCAGAGCGAGGTCGCCCAGGCCGTCGGCCTGCCGCAGGACAAGGTGAAGGTGAACGTGATCACCGGCGGCGGCTCGTTCGGGCACAAGCTGTTCGGCGACCACGCGGTCGAGGCCGCGCAGGCGTCGAAGGCGTTCGGCAAGCCGGTCCGGCTGATGTGGCACCGCGCCGACGAGCCGCGCCAGGGCCGGCTGCACCCGATGGCCACCTCACGGCTGCGCGCGACGCTCCTGGCCGGCAACGTGCTGACGTTCGAGCAGCGGCACACCTCGGTCGAGACGTCGTTCCGGCACGGCCTCGGCGAGGCGCTCAGCTCGGTGGCGACGAAGCTGCCGACCGGGCTCGGCAACCTCGGCGTCGCGGAGACCATTTTCGCGCTCACGCAGGAGGTGCCGTACAACTTCGGCGTCGTCGACCAGCTGCTCACCGAGACCGACCAGCGCTTCAACACCGGCTCGATGCGCAACGTCTACTCCCCGGACGTCGGCTGCGCGGCCGAGCTGATGGTCGACATCCTGGCCAAGGCCGTCGGCAAGGACCCGCTGGACTTCCGGCTGGAGTTCCTCAAGAGCGACGTCGTGAAGGGCGTGCTGCGCAAGGTCGCCGAGGTCGGCGGCTGGGGGCGCGCGATGCCGGCGGGCTGCGCGCAGGGCATCGCGATCCACAAGGAGTACAAGGGCGCGAGCGCGTGCCTGGTCGAGATCGACTGCCGCCCGGAGACGGTGAACCGCAAGATCCGCGACGGCGTCGCCGGCCCCCGGGTGACGAAGGCGGTCGTCGCGATCGACGCCGGGCTCGTGGTGAACCCGCGCGGGCTGGAGGCGCAGATGATGGGCGGGTTCGCCGACGGGCTGGCGCTCGCGCTGACCAGCAGCGTCCACCTGAAGGACGGGCACTTCCTGGAAGCCAGCTGGGACAACTACTTCTACACCCGCCAGTGGAACGTGCCGACGGACTTCACGGTGGTGGTCACGCCGTCGCACGGCGACCAGCCCGGCGGGGCGGGCGAGGCGAGCGTCGCGTGTTCGTTCGCGGCCGTGGCGTGCGCGTACGCCCGCGCAACGGGGAAGGTCCCGAAGCGGTTCCCGATCAACCACGACGACCCGATCGGCTTCGAGGTCAAGTCGTTCGTCCCGCCCGTGCCCGCGTCGCCGACCGACGGCCTCGACCACACCTACTGAGGAGGAACCCCTTGAGCAAGCACACCTTCGTCCTCAACGGGAAGCCGGTGACCGTCGACGTCGACGACGACGTGCGCCTCCTGTGGGTGCTGCGCGACGTCCTCGGCGTGCGCGGGCCCAAGTACGGCTGCGGCATCAACGTCTGCAAGGCGTGCACGTCGCACTTCAACGGCAAGGCGTTCAACCCGTGCTCGGTCCGGGTGGCCGACGTAAAGGAGACGGACGAGGTCACCACGATCGAGGGCCTGCCGGGCACGGTGGGCGCGGACCTGCACCCGATGCAGGAGGCGTGGCTGGAGCACGACGTCGCGCAGTGCGGTTATTGCCAGCCGGGACAGATCATGGCGGCGGTCGCGAAGGTGCGGCAGGTCCGGGCGCAGGGGCGGGAGATCACCGACAGCGACCTGGACGAGATCCGGAACGTCTGCCGGTGCGGGACGTACTCCCGGATCCGGGAGGCGATCAAGGCGGGCGCGGCGAAGATGTAGCTGCGGTGGGCGTCGCCCCTGACCCCGGGTGTAGTGAATGACTCATTCATGTCGTCCGACGACATGAATGAGTCATTCACGTCGTCCGGCAGGGGCTCCGGATGCCGTGGCCTTCACGGTGGTCAGGCCAGCAGCGGTGCCAGCTGGTGGGCGTGTTCCCGCAGCTCGGCCACCAGCTCCGTGTTCGGTCCCGCCACCCGGTCCGGCGGGCCGCTCAACGCCAGCCCGGCCACGAGCGTGCCGTCCGTGACGTCGTGGATCGGGACGGCCAGGCAGCCGCGGTCCGGGTGGAGCTCGCCGCACTGGCGGGCCAGCCGCTCCTCGCGGCACTGGGCCAGCTCGGCGTCCAGGTGGTCCGGGTCGATGATCGTGCTCGCCGTGAGCTGGCGCAGGCCGCGGGCGGTGGCGCGCCAGTCGGGCCGGTCGGCCAGCAGGAGCTTGCCCAGTGCCGACGCGTGCGGGTAGCGGGCCAGCAGCGCTTCGTCGTGCGGTGGGTGGTCGGGGTCGCCGTCGAGCAGGACCAG
>NZ_JAAGNB010001093.1:0-757 GCF_010550475.1 Amycolatopsis sp. SID8362 | reverse complement strand
CGGCCGCGTTCGGCGTCACCGACCCGGATCAGGCGGCCTGGCTGGCGGAACGGCTGCGGCCGCAGCCGCTGCGCACGTTCACCGAACCCACGCGGTTGGGCGGCGCGGTCGGCCGCGTCCCCGGAACGGCCGTGCACTGCCGGCCGCCGACGTACCCGTTCGAGCGGTTCGGGGAGTCCGTCGGGTACGCGACGCGGGCGGTCGACGGACCGCACGACGTGCCGCTCACGGACCCCGAACTGGTCGCCCGCACGCTCCTTGAAGTAGCTTGCCCCGGTGAGTCTTCTCGATGACGTGGCCGAACGCGACGGCTGGCGCTGCTGGGTGTGCGACGAACCGGTCGACCCGGACATGTCGGTGAACGACCCGCGGGGGCCCAGCGTCGACAGCCGGACCGCCGACCGGAAGGCGAAGGTGCCCGAACGGCTCGCGCACCGCGGGTGCAACACGCGCAAGGGCGCGGTCAAGGTCGTCATCGCCTGGCCGGACCGCTTGCACGTGGCCGAACCCGCACCGCTGATCACCGTGGCCGGACGGCTGGAGCGCAAGGGCGGCCGGGAAACGGTCGCCCGGTGCCCGACCGAGCAGGACGCCCGGGAGGCCGCGGACTGGCTGGTGGACCGGTTTTCCCGGCTCCTGCCGGGACTTCCGGTGACCGCCGACGTCCAGCCGGGCGGCGGCCAGTTCCTCGTCGTGCTGGCCGCCGGCCGTCGCTGACCGCGGGGTTCAGGCGGCGCCGCCGGGCTGCCACGGGCCG
>NZ_JAAGNB010001045.1:0-870 GCF_010550475.1 Amycolatopsis sp. SID8362 | reverse complement strand
AGACGGCGATCACCGAGCTGCGGGAGCTGGCCCGCGGCATCCGGCCGGCGATCCTCACCGAAGCGGGCCTGGTCGCGGCGGTCCGGTCGCTGGCCGACCGCAGCCCGATGGACGTGGACCTGTCGGTCGGCACGGTGCCACGCCTCGACGCGGCGGTGGAGGCGACGGCGTACTTCGTGACGTCGGAAGCGCTGACGAACGCGTTGAAGCACGCGCGGACCGACCGCGCCGACGTCCGGATCGCGGTCGAGGGCGCGGAACTGCGGGTCGCGGTGACCGACCACGGTGCCGGCGGCGCGTCCCTGGACGGCGGGACCGGGCTGGCGGGCCTGCGCGACCGCGTCGAGGCGCTGGGCGGCGAACTCGACGTCGCCAGCGGCCCCGGCGGCACCGCCGTCAGCGCGGTCATCCCCTTGGTCGCCGAAAAGCCGTGAAGGCCTCCTTACCGGCTTCAAGCGCCGGTAAGGAGGCCTTCACGGACTACGGGACTAGATGTGATGTCCGGGGACGTTGTCCCGAGTTGAGGTGATCACTGGCGGCCTGTCGTGCTGACAGGTGAAGGCCTCCGGATGTGAAGTGGAGCTGTCTAGGAACCGCTTCACCCGCCGGAGGCCTTCGTGTCCCACCCTAACGCCACCCTGACCCCGCGCACCCGGCTGCGACTCGCCCGGCTGGTCGTCGAACACGGTTGGACCCACGCTGAAGCGGCCAAGATGTTCATGGTCGCCGCCAAAACGGCCGCGAAATGGGCGCAGCGCTACCGGCTCGAGGGCGCGGCAGGGATGGCTGACCGCAGCAGCCGCCCCCACCACAGCCCGACCCGCACCCCCGAACACCTCATGCGGGCGATCGTGCGGCTGCGATGGCGCC
>NZ_JAAGNB010001004.1:0-218 GCF_010550475.1 Amycolatopsis sp. SID8362 | reverse complement strand
CTCGGTGCCACGGTGACCGTCGCCGCGTGCGACGTCGGCGACCGGGAAGACCTCGAGGCTCTGCTCGCCGCCGTGCCCGCGGAGCACCCGCTGACCGGCGTGGTGCACGCGGCGGGCGTCGCCGACAGCGGCCTCGTCGGCTCGCTCACCGCCGAGCGGTTCGACACCGTTCTCGCGGCCAAGGCCGATTCGGCGTGGCACCTGCACGAGCTGACCCG
>NZ_JAAGNB010000944.1:0-997 GCF_010550475.1 Amycolatopsis sp. SID8362 | reverse complement strand
CCTGGTCGCGGCGGCCGGGCGCGCGGTGCGGGTCGCCGCGTTCAGTGTGACGCGGCGCGGCGCGCAGCCGTCCTATCCGACCGCCGCCGACCTGGCGGAATGATCGCGCCCTCGCGCGTGTTGCCCGTCACATGGGCGATTCGTTCGGTTCGGCCTGGTGGCGCGGCTACGCCGCCCAGCTGAGGGCGATCGCCGAGGCGAGACGGCCCGACCACCTCGCGATCATGCCGCTCGCCGAAACCCTCGAGGCGCTCGGCAAGCAGACCGAACTCGACGAAGGCGTCTACGACGTGCCGCTGGACGGCGTCGTCGGCACGGTCGCCCGCGCCGGGGACTTCGACCGCGAGTTCCGGCCACGCAACCGCGCGCTGCGCGATCGCTGGGAGCACCTGACGCGGACGTCGGCGGACCTGCCGCCGGTGCGGCTCGTGCGGCTGTCCGACATGTTCTTCGTCGAGGACGGTCACCACCGCGTCGCCATCGCCCGCGCTCGCGGCGCCCGGGTCATCCGCGCGCGGGTCCGCTGGATCAGCACGGTCGCCTGCGCGTTGCGCTGCCTGACACTCGCCGACCTGCCGTCGAAGACCGCCGAACGGATGTTCCTCGAGCGCGTGCCGCTGCCCGACGACGTCCGCCTCGGCCTGTGGCTCGACGATCCCGCCGACTGGTTCCGGCTCGCCGACTCGGCCGAGGCCTGGGGATTCCGCCGTATGCTGGCCGGACGGCCGGTCGCCAGCCGCGGTGAACTGGCCGAAGCGTGGTGGCGCGAGGAGGTCGGGCCGGTGCTCGAACAGGTCAAGCAGCGCGGTTTGTGCCCGCCACCACGAGATATCCAGACGTATCTGAGCTATGGTCTAGACCATGTCTGACTCTCTGTCCGGGGTCGCCGTCAGCCCCGGCCGTGCCAGTGGTCCCGTCGTCCGCGTCGCGGAGCCGCTCGGCGAGCCCGCCGCCACCCCGGCCCCGGCCGATCCGGCCGCCGAGGCCGCCCGGATCG
>NZ_JAAGNB010000899.1:0-411 GCF_010550475.1 Amycolatopsis sp. SID8362 | reverse complement strand
CGTCGAGCGCCGCCCGCCCCGGCTGGCCGACGGCCCCGCGGCCTCGACCAGCCCGACTTCGGCGAGCCGGGCCACCTCGGCCCCCACCCGGGCCCGCGGCAGCTCGAGCCGCTCCCCCAGCTCGACCCGTGACATCGGGCCCTCGTCCCGCAGCAGGGTGAGCAACCGGGTCTGGTGCCGGGTTTCGACCATCGAGTGCTCCGTGCCGGATACCGCGCTCATTCGCCTCAGCCTACTGCGTCGGAGCGCGAACCACGCCGCGTCCCGAGTGGACAGTCGCCGCCCACGTCACCAAAGCGCCCAGCGCGAACGCCGCGCCCAGCAGCGCGGACCCCGGCCAGCCCGCCGCCTCGAACGACGCCGTCGTCGTGGTGGCCCCGAGCGCGGAACCGAGCGAATAGAAGACCATGT
>NZ_JAAGNB010000812.1:0-334 GCF_010550475.1 Amycolatopsis sp. SID8362 | reverse complement strand
GCGGGCGTAGCACCCCCATGTAACCGGCGTCACCCGCTGGCATGCTCGATCCCGTGATTCCCCCGCAGCCGAACCCGGCGACCACGACGCTCCCGCCCACCTGGTGGGCGGCCGGGCTGACCCCGCACGAGCGGCGCCCCGGCACCCGCCCCGCGTGGGTCGACTTCGCCGAAGCGTCGCTTTCACGTGAAAGCGACGACCTGGGGGCGGAGCTTTCACGTGAAAGCGGCGGCTGGCGGACCGCGTTCGCCGGGGTGTTCCGCCCCTTCACCGACGCGGCCCGCGCCGCGATCGCGGCTGCCGCAGCGGGTTCGCCCGCCGTCGACGCCGCGTC
>NZ_JAAGNB010000722.1:0-770 GCF_010550475.1 Amycolatopsis sp. SID8362 | reverse complement strand
TGCACGTCGACGCGCCGTCGTCCCATGTGGACTGGACCGCGGGCGAGGTCCGGCTGCTGACCGAGGCGACGCCGTGGCCCGAGACCGGGCGCCCGCGCCGCGCGGCGGTGTCCTCGTTCGGGATCAGCGGCACCAACGCCCACACCGTCCTCGAACAGGCGCCGGCGGTCACCGCGGCCGCGCCGGAGCCCGCGACGGCACTGGCGGTCCTCCCGTTCACGGTGTCGGGCAAGACCCCCGCGGCTCTGCGCGCGCAGGCCACCCGGCTGCTCACCCGGCTCGGCGACGACCCCGCCGGCACCGGCCTCGCCGACCTCGCGCTGTCACTGGCGACGTCCCGGACCGCCTTCGAGCACCGCGCGGTCTTCCTCGGCTCGAGCACCGAAGACGTCGTCGCCGGGCTGACCGCGCTCGGCGACGGCGCCCCGCTCGCCGGGCTCACCGAGGGCGTCGCCGACCTCGACGGCCAGATCGTCTTCGTCTTCCCCGGGCAGGGCGCCCAGTGGGCCGGGATGGGCGCGCGGCTGCTCGACGAATCCCCCGAGTTCGCCGCGAAGCTGACCGAGTGCGCCGAGGCCCTGTCCGCGTACGTCGATTGGTCGCTGCCGGCCGTGCTGCGTCAGGAAGACGGCGCGCCCGCGCTCGACCGCGTCGACGTCATCCAGCCCGCGTCCTTCGCCGTGATGGTGGCGCTGGCCGAGCTCTGGCGCTCCCGGGGGATCGTGCCGGACGCCGTCGTCGGCCACTCCCAGGGCGAGATCGCCGCGGCC
>NZ_JAAGNB010000663.1:0-486 GCF_010550475.1 Amycolatopsis sp. SID8362 | reverse complement strand
GCCGCGCTGCGCGAACTCCTCGACCGCGAGCCCGCGCCGGACGACCCGCGGCCGGACCGCGTCGGCGTGGCGACCGCGCTGACCGCGACGCTCCGGGAAATCCGGCGGACACCGGGATTCGCCGGCTTCGCGCTGCCCCCGGACGTCGAGGAACTGCGGGCCGAGGCCGCCCACGGCCCGATCGTCACGCTCACCGTGGGCACCAGGGGTACAGCGCTCCTGCTCACCGAGGCCGGCATCACCGCGCTGCCGCTGCCTCGGCTGACCGCGCCCGCCGTGATCGACCAGGTCAACGCCTTCCACGTGGCCCTGCGCGAAGCGGCCGATCCGGCCGCCGATCGCGTGGCGGCCCAGCAGGTCCTGCTCGACGTGCTCGCCTGGCTGTGGGACGCCGTGGCCGGCCCGGTCCTCGACGCGCTCGGCTACCGCGAAACGCCTGCCGACGGCGCGTCGTGGCCGCGGCTGTGGTGGGCGCCGGGCGGGTAC
>NZ_JAAGNB010000612.1:0-478 GCF_010550475.1 Amycolatopsis sp. SID8362 | reverse complement strand
GCGCCGCGCCACCGCGAGCCGGCTGCTCAGCGAGTTCGAAGACGGCGTCCGCGAGGATCCCGCCCGCGTCGCCGAGCTGGCCGGGGTTGCCCGGTCCGTCGCGGCCGACGGGCAGCACGACGCCGCCATGCGGATCCTCTGGAGTGCCGCCATGCGCTGCTTCTGGACCGAGCCCGGACCCCAGGCGCGGCAGGCCCTGCTCGACGTCGCCGACCTGCTGCCCGTCCCGGACGACGACCCGCGGATCGTGGCCGTCACCGCGTACGTCGCTCCCTTCGAGCGTGGCGAAGCCGTCCTTAAGCACCTTCGTGCGCTGGCCGCCCGCACCGGCGCCGATCCCGAAGTCGACCGGTACCTCGGCAGTGCCGCGCTCCAGGTCGGTGCCTTCGACCTGGCCGCGCGGTTCTCCGCGGCGGCCGCGCCCGGGCTTCGCGCGCAGGGACGGCTCGGGCTGCTGCCGCGCGCGCTCGCCGTGCTC
>NZ_JAAGNB010000569.1:0-330 GCF_010550475.1 Amycolatopsis sp. SID8362 | reverse complement strand
GCTGGCCGGGCGCGACCCGGCCGGTCCGGTCGGGCGACCTGCTGCCCGAGCGCGCCCTTTCCGGCGACGCGGAGGCCGAGCGCCTGCTGGTGGACGCGATCGCGCGGCCGCTGGAGGAGGCGGGCCCGACGCTGCAGCGCACGGTGGAGGCGTACCTGGAGAGCGGCGGCGTGCTCGAGACGTGCGCGAAGACGCTGTTCGTGCACCCGAACACCGTCCGCTACCGGCTGCGGAAAGCGGCGGAGCTGACCGGCTGCCAGCCGACCGACCCGCGGGACGCGCTGGTGTTGCGGATCGCGCTGACGGTGGGCAGGCTGGCCCGGGCCCGCG
>NZ_JAAGNB010000526.1:0-226 GCF_010550475.1 Amycolatopsis sp. SID8362 | reverse complement strand
CCGCCGCAGGCGGCCGCGCCGGTGGAGCCCCCGCCCGCGCCCGTGGCGGCGGAGGCCCCGGCCGAGGAGCACGAGTACGCCGAAGACGGCTACGACGACCAGGAGTTCGACGACCGCTTCGCCGAGGACGACCAGTACGGCGAAGAGGGGTACGACCAGCAGGCCGAGCACGCCGCCGGGGCGAACGGCTCGGCGCCGGAGCCGGGCCGGGTGCCCGACCTCGACG
>NZ_JAAGNB010000476.1:0-636 GCF_010550475.1 Amycolatopsis sp. SID8362 | reverse complement strand
ACCGCGCCTGCGTTTCGCCGGGGCACGCCGGTGCTCGCGCGGCCGGTGCCCGGGTCGTCATCCGAACTGCCGGGCGATCGCGCGCGCCGCGTAGTCCGCGCCGTAGACGAACCGCATGACCGGGCCGAACGAGCTGGCGACCGCCGGGCCCGCGAACGACAGCCCGGGAACGCTGGAGCGGAACCCGGCGCCGACCCACGGCGCCCCGCCGATCCGCCGCAGCCGGGTCCGCAGGTGCTCGTCGAGGAACGACAGCTGCCCGACGGCCGGCCGGTATCCGGTCGCGGCGATGACGTGCTCGGTCTCCACCTGCGTCGTCCCGTCCGGTGCGGCGAGCCGAAGCCGCACACCGCCGTTCACCGTTTCGCAGCCGACGACCGACCGCTCGAGCAGGACCGGGAACTCGCCTTCGGTGCGTGAGCGCAGCCACCACGCGCCGGCCGGGCCGAGCGCGGTCCGGGCCCGGTGGACCCGCACGTTCGGCGGCAGCCTGCGGTAGAGCCGCGGCCGCGTCGAGTAGAACCACGTCGACCAGCCGGAACCCAGCCCGGCTTCGGGTTCGCGCAGCCGGCGCAGGACCGGGCGGTCGCCGGCCAGCGGCGGGCCGTTCCAGACCAGCCGCGGTGCCCGCGCCAC
>NZ_JAAGNB010000427.1:0-431 GCF_010550475.1 Amycolatopsis sp. SID8362 | reverse complement strand
GGCGGTGACGGCCCCGCTGAAACGGCTCCCGGCGGCGGCGTGAAGATCGTCGTCGACACCGAGAACGGGCTCGCGCCCTGGCGGCAGGTGCACGACCAGGTGGTCCACGCGGTGACGACAGGTGCGCTGGCGGAAGGCGCGCGGCTGCCGCCGATCCGGCAGCTGGCGCGGGACCTCGGCCTTGCGTCGGGGACGGTGGCGCGCGCGTACCGCGAGCTGGAGACGGCGGGCTGGGTGACGACGGCCCGCGCCCGCGGCACGGTGGTCACGCTCCCGCCCGGCCGCCCGGCCCCCGCGGAGCTGCTCCTCGCCGCCGCCACGACGTACCTGACGCAGGCCCGCGACCTCGGCGCCGACCTGGAAACAGCCCTGAACGCCGTCCGCGCGGCCCACGACCGGTCGTGAGTGGCAAGTCGGGTTAGAACCCTACT
>NZ_JAAGNB010000373.1:0-648 GCF_010550475.1 Amycolatopsis sp. SID8362 | reverse complement strand
GCGGGTCGTGGCGAGCGCGGCGGCGACGTCCAGCTCGGACGCCTCGCCGTGTTCGTCCACAAAGGACAGAAGACGGCCCGCCTGCGCGCGCAGCGAGTCCGCGCTGGTACCCGAAAGCAGCCACGAGCGGGGCCCAGTGGTGGGCGTGACCCGATCCGCCGGTTCTTCGGTGGGCGCCTGCTCCAGGACGACGTGGGCGTTGGTCCCGCTGATGCCGAAGGAGGAGACGCCCGCGCGGCGGGGCCGGCCGGTCTCGGGCCACGGCGTCGGCCCGGTCAGCAGGGCGACCGCGCCGGCGGACCAGTCGACCTCGGGCGAGGGCGCGTCGACGTGCAGGCTCTCCGGCAGCAGGCCGTGCCGCATGGCCAGCACCATCTTCATCACCCCGGCGACGCCGGCGGCGGCCTGCGTGTGGCCCATGTTCGACTTGATCGAGCCCAGCCACAGCGGCCGGCCGCCATCGCGGTCCCGGCCGTAGGTCGCCAGCAGGGCCCGCGCCTCGATGGGGTCGCCGAGCGTGGTGGCGGTGCCGTGCGCTTCGACGGCGTCGACGTCGGCGGGGGTCAGCCCGGCGCTCTCGAGCGCCGCGCGGATGACGCGTTCCTGCGAGGGGCCGTTCGGGGCGGTCAGCCCGTTGGACGCGCCGTC
>NZ_JAAGNB010000333.1:0-785 GCF_010550475.1 Amycolatopsis sp. SID8362 | reverse complement strand
GCTTCTCACCAACGGCGGCGACGGCAGCTCCACCGGCGGCGTCGCTGGCGGTGGCGGCGGCAAGGCTGTCGTCAACGGCGGCGCCGGCGGCGCCGGCGGCAACAGCCTCGGCGGCGGATTCGGCGGCGGATTCGGTGGCGGTGGCGGTGGCGGTACCGGTGGCGGTGGCGGTGGTGGCTACAGCGGCGGTGGCGGCGGTGACGGTGTCGCCTTCGGTCCTGGCGGTGGCGGGGGTTCCTACGTCACCAAAGACGGGACGCTCTCCTCGGCTGCGGCGACCAACTCCGGCCCGGGCTCCGTCACCCTCACCTATGTCGCGCCGGTGACGGTCAGCTTCGACGCCAACGGCGGGTCCGGTGTCGTGCCCGCCAGCGAACAAACCTCCTGCGGCGCCGCCGCCGGCTCCCCCACGACGAACCCGAGCCGCGCCGGCTACACCTTCGCCGGCTGGTACACCAACGCCACGGGCGGCACGAAGTGGGACTTCGGCACGCCGGTCACCAGCAATCTGACCCTGTACGCGCACTGGACCTCGGAGGCCCTGCCCAGCAGCAGCAGCACGACCCCCGCGCCCGCAGGCCCTCCGGCCAAGCCCGGCCCAGGCAGCACCACACTGGCCAGCACCGGCGTCGACGCCTGGGGCCTCGCCGGCGCCGGAGCCCTGATCGCATCCCTCGGCGTCGGACTCGTCATCGCCGGCCAGCGCCGCAGGTATCGCCGGAGTCACTGACCCCAAAGGCCGTCACCACCCGCACGGGCGCGGCACGGGCGCGGCGCGGCGCGGC
>NZ_JAAGNB010000273.1:0-940 GCF_010550475.1 Amycolatopsis sp. SID8362 | reverse complement strand
GCCAGCGGCGCCAGCACGGCGCGCAGGTGGTCGAGCGCGTCGTCGGTGAACCCCGTGCCGACGTCGCCGAGGTACACCAGCGCGCCCTCGCTGTCGTACGCGCCGAGCAGGAGCGCGCCGAACGTGCCCTCGCGGCGGCCGGCTCCCGGGCGCCAGCCGCCGATCACCACTTCGCGCGTCCGGGTCAACGCGCGCTTCGTCCACGACGGCGAGCGCGTGCCCGGCAGGTACGGCGCGTCCAGGCGCTTCGCGACGACGCCCTCGATGCCGTGCTCGGCCGCCGTCGCCAGGAGCTGGTCCGGGGCGATGTCGGCGCGGGTGTACCAGGGCGGCACCACCAGCCTGCCGTCTTCGGGGCGGACGAGCTCCGCGAGGAGCTGCCGCCGCTGCTCGTACGGCCGGTCCAGCAGCGACTCGCTCCCGATGCGAAGCAGGTCGAAGGCGAAGTAGACGACCGGGACCTCGGCCCGCAGCTTCGGCGTCGGCTCGTGCATCGCGCGGCGCTGCATCAGCTCGAACTCCGGGCGGCCGGCCGCGTTCAGCGCGACCACCTCGCCGTCCAGCACCGCCGCGTGCCCGCCGAGCGCCGGTCCGAAGACGTCGCGCAGCTCGGGGTAGCGGTGGGTATGGTCGCTGCCGCTCCGGCTGGTGATCCGGGCTTCGCCGGTGGCCGCGATCCGGGCGCAGCCGCGGAAGCCGTCCCACTTCCACTCGTAGCCGTGGTGGTCGTCGTCCGGCAGCGGGCCGTCGACGGCCAGCATCGGCGCCACCGCGTCCGGGACCGTCCCCATCGCCACCTCCCCCGCCGCCGTCAAGTGTGGCGGCCCGGCGGGCCGCGCGGTCACCGGGCCGGCAGCAGCGGCAGGAGCTCCTGGTGGCTGCCGGCGCGGCGCAGCACGGGCGACCCCGGCCCGTCCGGTTCCAGCGCACCGGTCCGCAG
>NZ_JAAGNB010000218.1:0-2429 GCF_010550475.1 Amycolatopsis sp. SID8362 | reverse complement strand
GCCCACACCGGCTCGCCCGCCCCGAGCCGCAGCGACGTCAGCCGCCGCGCCTCACCGCCGTCGGACGGCATCACGTGCAGCTGCGGGCTGCCCTCGGCGCCCTTGCCCTCCCCCGCGCGGAGGAACGCCACCCAGCGCCCGTCGGGCGAAATCGCCGGGGCGGAGTCGCGCGGACCGTGCGTCCACGCGGATTCGCCGCCGTCGAGCGACACCCGCCGCAGCGAACTGCGCGCGGCGTTCGCCTCCAGATCGGGTTTGCTCACCGCGGTGAGCAGCAGGTTTCCGCGCAGGGCGGGACGGCCGGGGACGACGAGGTCTTCGATGTCGGCAGGGCGCACGCCCCCGACCGTACCGGAAATCTTTAGCGCTGCGAACGACTTACGCGGCGACCGCTTTGCGCTCGTCGCGCCGGGCCTTCGCCAGGCTGGCCGCCGTGGTCACGGACAGCACCACGATGATGACGCCGAGGGACACCCAGTTGTTGATGTCCAGCCAGTCCGGCACGACGTGGTACTCGTGCAGCGCGTGCAGGAACAGCTTCGCGCCGATGAAGGCGAGGATCACCGCGAGGCCGTAGCTGAGGTAGACCAGCTTCGTCACCAGCCCGCCGAGCAGGAAGTACAGCTGCCGCAGGCCCATCAGCGCGAACGCGTTGGCGGTGAAGACGAGGAACGCCTCCTGGGTGATGCCGAAGATCGCCGGGATCGAGTCGACCGCGAACAGCAGGTCCGCGGAGCCGATGGCCACGATCACCAGCAGCATCGGCGTGATCATCCGCTTGCCGTTCAGCTTCACCGTGTAGTGGTGGCCGTGGTAGTCGTCGGTCACCGGGGCGATCTTGCGGACCTGCCGGGTGACGGCGTTCTCGTGGTACTCCTCTTCCTCGCCCTTGCCGCGCAGCATGCTGATCGCGGTCCAGATCAGCACCGCACCGAAGAGGAAGAAGACCCAGACGAACTGCTCGATGAGCGCGGCGCCGATGGCGATGAAGACGCTGCGGAAGCCCAGCGCGAGCAGGATGCCGACCAGCAGCACGCGGTGCTGGTGGATGGCGGGCACCTTGAACGACGCCATGATGATCATGAAGATGAACAGGTTGTCGACGCTCAGCGAGTATTCGGTGATGTACCCGGTGAAGAACTCGACGCCCGGCTCGTGCCCGGCGAAGATCCACACGCCCGCCCCGAAGAGCACCGCGCACGAGATGTAGAAGATCACCCAGCGAGCGGCTTCCCCCGTGGTCACTTCATGCGGCTTGCGATCGACGATGACCAGGTCGAGCGCGATGAGCGCGAGCAGGCCACCGATCGTGGCGATCCACAGCCACAGGGGGACAGTCATGGAACCAGAACCTCCGGATAGTGCGCATGAGCAACTAACCGGAGGTCTCTCCCGCCGGTGAAAACACCGGCCGACGGTGCCGGGGGCGCAGGGCCACCGTGCTGACGACACCGCCGCGAAGGAATACTCCCCTCACAGCCGTTCCAGTCTGCCGGTTACCCCCGCCCGAACGCCAGCCGGAACGCCGCACGTCACCGGGTTGGTCCTGTAATTTCGGTCACTTCGGTCCACCAGGTGGTCTCACGCGTGTGGTCGCTGTGAGCCGGGCGGGACACTCTCAGCAAACCTCAAATAAGTTCTCTTCGTGCCCCGACTCCCGCTCCCGCGCACCCGCGGAGCCCGCCTCACCGCGCTCGCCGCCGTCGTCGTGGTCCTGGCCGCCGGTGCGGTCTTCTGGATCACGCGGCCCGCCGCGCCCGCGCCGGTGCCCACGCAGGACGCGCTGATCGACCTGCCCGCCGCCCCCGGTTCGGCCGAGCAGGTGAAGATCGACACGACCACCTACCTGCCCGCCACCGTGCCCGCGCCCGCGGTGCTGCTCGCGCACGGCTTCGGCGGGGACAAGACCAGCGTCGCCGACGACGCCCGCGAGCTCGCGCGAAAGGGCTTCGTCGTGATGACGTGGTCCGCGCGCGGGTTCGGCAAGAGCACCGGCAAGATCGGGCTCAACGACCCGGACGGCGAAGTCGCCGACGCGAGCCACCTGATCGACCGGCTGGTCGCGGAGCACCAGGTGACGACCGACCCGAACGGTGACCCGAAGGTCGCCGTCACCGGCGCGTCCTACGGCGGGGCGCTGTCGCTGCTGCTGGCCGGCACGGACAAGCGCGTCGACGCGATCGCCCCGGTGATCACGTACAACGACCTCGCGCAGGGCCTGGTCCCGAACGCGGCGACGCCCGGCCTCACGGCGCCGGGCACCCCGTCGGCCGGCGCGTTCGCGACCGACGGCGTGTTCAAGAAGAGCTGGGCCGGCATCTTCTTCTCGGCGGGCTCCGGCGCCGCGTCGAGCGGGTCGCCGTCGGCCGAAGCCCCGGAAGCGGGCCAGGAGACCGACACGGGCACCACCGGCGCGGCCGGAACGGCGG
>NZ_JAAGNB010000171.1:0-399 GCF_010550475.1 Amycolatopsis sp. SID8362 | reverse complement strand
CCGATCGGCGCCGCCGGTTGCCGTCGCTGCTGCCCGAGGACGAGGGCCTGCCCGACGGGCACCAGGCGACGGCGGCCGCCACCTGGTCGTTGTCGATCGAGCACGCGAACCGGTTGCAGCCGGCCGGGATCGCCGGGACGTTGCTGGCGGTGGCCGGCCTGCTCGCTCCCCACGGGATTCCGGCCGACGTCTTCACCGCCGCGCCGCTGCTCGCCCTGCTGACCGCCGACGCCTGCCGTCCGGTGGACGCCGACCAGGCCCGCGACGGCCTGGGCTGCCTGCACCGGCTCAGCCTGATCACGCTGGCGCATTCCGCGGGGCAGCGAACCGTCCAGGTGCACGCGCTGGTGCAGCGCGCGACCCGCGACAGCCTGCCCGCGGCCCGGCTGCCGGTGCTGG
>NZ_JAAGNB010000040.1:0-672 GCF_010550475.1 Amycolatopsis sp. SID8362 | reverse complement strand
CTCGCGGCCGCGCACGTCGCCGGGGTGTTCTCCCTCGACGACGCCGCCGCGGTGGTCGCCGCCCGCGGCCGCCTCATGCAGGGGCTCGCCGAGGGCGGCGCGATGGTCGCCGTCCAGGCGACCGAAGCGGAAGTGCGGCCGCTGCTGAGCGAGACCGTGGCTATCGCGGCCGTCAACGGCCCCGACTCGGTCGTGCTGTCCGGGGCCGAGGCCGACGTGCTGGCGCTCGCCGCGCGGTTCGGCGCCGACGGCCGCAAGACCAGCAGGCTGCGGGTTTCGCACGCCTTCCACTCGCCGCTGGTGGACCCGGTGCTCGACGGGTTCCGCGCCGTGCTCGACGGCGTCACCTTCGCCGAGCCGCGGCTCCCGGTGGTGTCGAACCTGACCGGCGGCCTCGGCGCCGGGATCGGCACCCCGGAGTACTGGGTCCGGCACGCGCGCGAGGCCGTCCGGTTCGCCGACGGCGTCGCCACCCTGGAGGCCCAGGGCGTCTCGCGGTTCCTGGAACTCGGCCCGGACGGCGCGCTGTCCGCGCTGGCCCAGCGGACCGCCGCCGAGACCGCCGTGGTGGTTCCGTTGCTGCGCAAGGACCGCGCGGAGCCGGTCGCCGCCGTCACCGCGCTGGCGCGGCTGCACGTCTCGGGCGCACCGGTCGGCTGGGACGCGTTCTTC
>NZ_JAAGNB010001856.1:0-627 GCF_010550475.1 Amycolatopsis sp. SID8362 | reverse complement strand
CCACCGCGCCGCGGTTGCGGACGGCCACGAGCACGTCGGCGCCGCGCGGGACCGGTGCGCCCGCCGAGGTTTCGCAGTCCACCGTCTCGATGTCGGTCAGCCGGCGCGCCTTCACCGGGCCGGCGCCGAACTCGGGCGTCGCCGCGTACAGCCCGGTCATCGCGGCCTCGCGGTGCTCCGCGAAGGACTGTCCGAAGTAGAACAACGTGCCGTCCGCGCCGAACGCCGGGCGCTCCGAGTACCCCTCGCCGCGCACCACAACCTCGGGCTCGCCGCCCTCGGCGGAGATCGCGCAGACGTCGCGGAAGTCGCTCTCGGCCGCACCCCACTCCGGCGGTGCGGTGAAAACCACGCGCGTGCCGTCGGGGGTCCAGACCGGGTGGCTCGCGTCGAACCCGGCGCCGGTCAGCGGCTCGGGCGCCTCGGCGGGCTCGGTCGCGTCGACGACGAACAGCCGCTGCGCGCGGTCGCGCACGAAACCGACGTCGTCGAGCCGGTAGTCCATGCGCGTGATCCGGCGCGGCGCCTCGGCAGCCGGCTCCGGGGTCTCGCCGTCGGCGTCCTCGGTCCCGTAGCGCCCGGCCTCGGGCACCCGGGCGGTGAACGCGATCCGCCGCGAGTCCGGCG
>NZ_JAAGNB010001798.1:0-1071 GCF_010550475.1 Amycolatopsis sp. SID8362 | reverse complement strand
TGCAGGCACAGCGCCTCTTCGGCGAAGACGACCGGCAGGTGCTGGGTGAGCTCTTCGATCCGCGCGCAGCCCAGTTCGGACGCCGCGTGCAGGATCAGCTCGACGAGCACGGCCGAGGGCAGCACGGTCCGGCCGAATACGGTGTGCCCGGCCAGCCACGGCTGCTGCGCGGCCGACAGCCGTCCGGTGAACAGCCAGCCGCCGTCCTCGGCGAGTTCGACCGCGGCGCCGAGCAGCGGGTGCCCGGCGGCCAGCAGGCCGGCGGCGGCGACCGTGGCGTCCGAACCGGACTCCGGCAGCGTCACCGGCTCGGCGCCGCCGGGGAAGGCCGCGGTCCAGTCGACGCTCACCCCGGACACGTAGGCCGCGGCGAGCGAGCCGAGGAACGAGCGCGGGCCGTCCTCACGACGGCGGATCGAGCCGAGGACCACCGCGCGGCCGTCGAGCGTGTCGATCGTGTCCTGCACCGCGACCGTGAGCACCGGGTGCGGGCTGATCTCGGCGAAGACGCCGAGCCCCTGCTCGACGAGCCCGCGGGTGGCCTCGTCGAAGCGGACCGGGTTGCGCAGGTTCCGGAACCAGTAGCGGGCGTCGAGCAGCGAGGTGTCGAGCGGGCCTTCGGTCACCGTCGAGTGGAACGGGACGGCGGTGGCCGACGGCGCGAGCGGGGCGAGGTCGGCCAGCAGCCGGTCGCGGATGCCGTCGATGTGCCGCGAGTGCGCGGCCAGCCCGACCGGGATCCGCCGGGCCCGCACGCCTTCGGCGGTCAGGTCGGCCAGGAGTTCTTCCACCGCACCGGAATCGCCGGAGACGACGACCCACGACGGCGCGTTCACCGCCCCGATGTCGAGCCCGTCCCGGCCCGCCAGCCACGACCGGACGTCGGCGACCGGCAGGGGGACGGAGATCATGTCGCCGCGCCCGGACAGCGTGGCCTGGGCCTGGCTCCACCGCGCGGCCACCCGCATCCCGTCCTGATGGGACAGTGCGCCGGTCGCGCAGGCCGCGGCGACCTCGCCGAGGCTGTGCCCGACGACGGCGGCGGGCTCGACGCCGTGCGCGCGCCACAGC
>NZ_JAAGNB010001751.1:0-471 GCF_010550475.1 Amycolatopsis sp. SID8362 | reverse complement strand
AGCGCGGCGACCGCGGGCGTCGACTACCGGGCGCTGCTGGCGGGCAGCAGCCACGCCCGCCAGGTCCGCGCCCTGTACCGGACCGCCGGGCTCGACCTCGACGCCGACCTGGCCGCGCTGACCCGTGACGCGGACATCCGGCCGGACGCGCGGGCGATCGGCACCCTCGCGCGCACGTCGATGGCGACCGGCCGGCTGCGCGTCCCGGTGCTGAACATCCACACCACGTTCGACCAGCTCGTGCCGGTCGAACAGGAGGACTGGTACGCCGGGCAGGTCCACCGGGCCGGGCGCGGGCCGCTGCTGCGCCAGGCGTACGTCGGGACGACGGGCCACTGCGCGTTCCGGCCGTCGGAAAGCATCGCGGCGTTGCGGGCGCTGGAGTCCCGCGTCGAGTCCGGGCGCTGGGACGACGTCGCGGAGCCGGCGCGCCTGAACGAAGCCGCCGCCGCGCTGGGGGAGGCGGGCCGG
>NZ_JAAGNB010001696.1:0-708 GCF_010550475.1 Amycolatopsis sp. SID8362 | reverse complement strand
CAGACGACCACAGTGGACGGTCCGACCGCGACGGTGCCGGCCGGCTCGGTCGCGGTGACGGTGAGCAGCTCGTTGGTCCAGGTCGCCCCGATCGCCCGGGACAGCTGGCCGCGCAGCCCGGCCGGGTCGGACCCCGGCGTCGGCGCGAGGTCCTGCGGCAGCAGCGAAACGGCGTCGCCGACGGTCAGCACCTTGCCGATGAGGGCGAGCCGGAGCATGTGCGGGCTGACCGAGACGCTGGCCAGCCGCGACCCCGCGACGGTCACGGTCCGCGCGGCGGCGACCTCGGCCGGCGCGACCACGACCTCCGAGCCCTCGGTGACCCCGAGGTTCGACATGGTGACGTCGTCGGTGAGCAGCACGCCGGGCACCCCTGCCTCGTCGGCGGGCGCGGCGAGCGCGGCGCTGACCCTGGCCCCGGTGAGGTGCACAGCGTCCCAGGCCCGCAGGCCCAGCGCGTCGAGGACTTCGGGGTGCAGCCGCACGACGCCGCGGCGGGTGTCCAGCGCGGACGGGGTGTGCCGGACGGTCAGCGTGATCTGGGGGTGGCTCACGCCGTTCACCCTAGCGAGCCCGCGGCCGGGCTCGCGGGACTACTTGCGGCGCAGGCCGATCTGGCGCCAGGAGCGGCGGCGCTGGCCGTTCTCCGACTGGCTGCGGGGGGTGCGGACCGTTTCGCCGGTGCGGGGGAGCCGGACCGCGCGCATC
>NZ_JAAGNB010001639.1:0-11641 GCF_010550475.1 Amycolatopsis sp. SID8362 | reverse complement strand
TGCGGACCGCCGGCCGCGGGGCCGTCCTGCCCGGTCCATTCGACGCTGCCGGTGAAGCCGTTCGCGTTCATGGCGCTCGCGGTGGCGGCGGCCTGGGCCCGGTCGGTGAAGGAGCCGACCCGGACGCGCCAGCCGAGCGCGCCGCGGGGCGTGTCGGCGAAGGCGGGCCAGTCGACCTGTTCGGCGCGGGCGGCGAAACCCTTGCCCCGCAACGACGTCACCAGTGCTTCGGCGTGCTCCCGGGTACCGAGCGCGGCGGGTGGCGCGTCGGGGTCGGGGCTGGAACCGCCGGGTACCTGCGTGGTGATCGTCCAGGTGTTGTGGCCGGTGCCCTCGCCGGTGACGGTGGTGTGGACCGTCACGCCCGGCGCCAGCTCCAGGGCTCCGGCCGCGGCCGGCGTGCTCAGCGCGGCGGTGAGGACAGCGGACAGGAACAGCGCGGCGGGTAGCTTCGGCTTCACGCGGGGCAACGTACCGGGCGGAGGTGGCTCGTTCGCGGGTTCCGGCCGAATTCCCGGTGTCCCCGGGGCTAGCGTTCGCCGGCCAGGAACTCGGCGGCCCACCGGTGCGCCGTCGCGCAGGCCTCGGCCTCGCTGCCGCGGAAGTGGTCGACGACCTCGCCGCCGGACCACAGCATCAGCGCGACCGTGCCGGGGCGGATGGGCGTGAGGCCGACGAGCCGCCGGTGGCCGTCTCGCTCGAGAGCGCGTTCGGCGGTGAGCCACTGCCCGGTCGTGCCGGTGCGGGTGACCTCCCAAGCCGGGTCGGCGGCCAGCTCGGCCACGGATCGCGGTGCGTCGGCGTGCATGGGCACCAGCCTGACACAAGCCGGGCCGTGAGGTGATCATCCGGTGAACGGCAGCTGAACATGTCGCGCGTTGCGGCCGGTGGCGCGGGGTTTCGCATACCGTGTGCCGACCTGGGGGCCGCGACCGCAGGGAGCCGTGATGCCGACCCGCACGACCGTGGCCGACTGGACGATCACCGCGTCCGGCGACACCGCGACGTTCACCCACGCCTCGGCACCCCCGCGCGTCTGGCACGGCCGCGGGTTCGCGATCGCGGAGGCCGACCTCGCCGCGCTGGACAAGGCGCTGGGTGAAGTGATGAAGCTGCCGGTCTACTGGCTCGCCCGCGGCCGCCGCGACGCCGGAGCGGGCGACGCGGCGGTGTGGTCGGAGCCGCGCCACGACCCGGCGGACGAGTCGGTCCACCTGGCGGGCCCGTGCCGGGCCGACGAGGCGGGGTTCGCCATCGACCTGGTCCACCTGCGGGGGCTGCGGATCAGGATCGCTTCGTTCCGGGCCGCGGGGGCGCACGGCTGACGTGGGGGCCGAAGCACTCACGGGGAGCGCCGGGTGACGGCAGTGGCGCTTGGACCGGCCGCCGGGCGCACGCTGCTCCGCCGGGACCTGGCCGGGAGCGCACCGCTGAACTGGGGCTCGAAGCACCGCACGACGGGGAACGCCCGGTGACGGCCGCGGCTTGAACCGGCCGCCGAGTGCACGCTGCTCCGCCGGGACCTGGCCGGGAGCGCACCGCTGACGTGGGGTTCGGAGCACCGCGTCACGGGGAACGCCCGGTGACGGCCGTGGCTTGAACCGGCCGCCGGGCGCTCGCTGCTCCGCCGCGACCCGGCCGGGAGCGCATCGCTGATCCGGGGCCCGAAGCACCGCACGAACGGATAATCCCCGGCGCCCGGGCGCTGCTTTACTGGCGGCAATGCCCGGTCGAAGGACGGAGTCGGACCGTGGACCTGGTCTACGAATCCCTGTACATCGGCGGCAAGTGGGTCGCGCCGGCTTCGGTCCGGGCCATCGAGGTCGTCTCCGCCAGCACCGAAGAGGTCATCGGGCGGGTGCCGGAGGCAGCCGAAGCCGACATCGACGCGGCGGTGGCCGCGGCGCGGGCCGCGTTCGACGACCCCGTCGGCTGGAGCTCCTGGGAGCCGGGGGAGCGCGCGGCCGTGATGGAGCGGCTGGCCGTCGCGCTCGACGCGCGTGCCGGGGAGATAGCGCGCCGGGTGAGCAGCCAGAACGGCCTGCCGATCTCGATCGCCAACGCCGTCGAGGGCGGGTTCCCGCAGCTGATCCTGCGCTACTACGCGGGCCTGATCCGGACCGCCGTGCTCGACGAGGCGCGGGACGGGCTGCTCGGCGGCAAGGTCCGGGTCCGGCGGACGCCGGTCGGTGTGGTCGGCGCGATCGTGCCGTGGAACCTGCCGATGACGCTGGCCGCGTTCAAGCTCGGCCCGGCGCTGGCGGCGGGGTGCACCCTGGTCCTCAAGCCGAGCCCCGGCACCGTGCTCGACGCGCAGCTGTTCGCCGAAGCCGTCGACGAGGCGGGCTTCCCGCCGGGCGTGGTCAACGTCGTGCAGAGCGGCCGCGAAGGCGGCGCCCACCTGGTGTCGCACCCGGGTGTGGACAAGGTCGCGTTCACCGGCTCGACGGCGGCCGGGCGGCAGATCGCCGAGACGTGCGGCCGGCTGCTGCGCCCGGTCACGCTCGAGCTGGGCGGCAAGTCCGCGGCGATCGTGCTGGACGACGCCGACCTGACCGCGAACCCGCAGGACCTGTTCCTCTCGACGATGGTCAACAACGGCCAGACCTGCCACCTGACCACGCGCATCCTCGCCCCGGCGAGCCGCTACGACGAGATCGTCGAGACGTTCACCGGCTTCGCGGCGAGCCTCGCCGTGGGCGACGCCCTCGACCCGGCCACCCAGATCGGCCCGCTGGCCTCGGCGGCCCAGCGCGAGCGCGTCGAGGGCTACATCGCGAAGGGCCTAGCGGAGGGCGCCCGCCTCACCACGGGTGGCGGCCGCCCGGCCGGGCAGTCCCGCGGCTGGTTCGTCGAGCCGACGGTGTTCGCCGACGTCGACAACCACTCGACGATCGCCCGCGAGGAGATCTTCGGCCCGGTCCTGTCCATCATCAGGTACGAGACCGACGAAGAGGCGATCGCCATCGCGAACGACTCCCCGTACGGCCTCGGCGGCACGGTCTGGACGACCGACCCGGCACGCGGCCAAGCGGTCGCGAGCCGGATCCGCACGGGCACGATCGGCGTCAACACGTACACGGTCGACCCGGCGGCTCCGTTCGGCGGGGTGAAGGACTCGGGGTTGGGTCGCGAGCTGGGGCCGGAGGGCCTGACGGCGTACCAGGCACTGCAGTCGATGCACCTGCCCGGCTGAGCGGATCAGCTCATGGCGCGAGCTTGGCGAGCGCCTTGAGGAAAGCCGCCTCGGAGACCACGGGGACACCGCATTCACGGGCTCGCTTCGCCTTGCCCGACAGGGAATCCGGGTCGGCCGCGGCGAGCACCCGGGTCTGCTTGCTCACCGAGGTGGTGATCCGGACCCCGACCGCTGCCGCGTCGGCCACGATGTCGGCGCGGTCCCGCTGCATGCTCCCGGTGAGCACCACCTTGTCACCCGGCCGCAGGGTGAGGCCGCCGGCCTTCCGCTCGTGCGCTGGCACCGGCGCCCGGGCGGAGTCGCGCTCCTCGTCGAGGATCGTCTCGACGATCCCGGGATCGAGGGCCAGCAGCGTGGCGACCGTGAGCAGGTCCTTCCGCTCCTCGTCGGTGACGACTTCGTCGGCCCAGGCTTCGCGCGCCAGGTCGCGCAGGTAGCTGAGGTGCAGGGCCAGGACTTCGTTCTTGTGCAGCCCGAGGTCGTGGGCGACTTCGACGAGCGCGTCGCCTTCGGTCGCGGAGATCTGCCGGTCGAGCAAAGCGTCGTCGAGCATCGCGAAGTACGCGTCGGCCACCGGTTCGCCGTCCCGCGGCATCCGTTCGACGAGCCTGGCGAGGAAGTGCGGCTCGACGTGCCCGATCGCCGTGCGCTGAACGGTGCGGACCGCACCCGGCTCGAATCGTGGCCAGGCCCAGGTCGCGGCACGGAGCTGGGTTTCGGTCGTGGCGACCGCGTTCGGAGCGGTCCGCAGGAGGAACCCGAGCAGGTCGCCGGCTCCTCGTGCGTCGTCCAGCGCGGTGTGCCACGAACGATCGGACAGCCTGGCGGCGGCGCAGCAGTCGATCAAGGACCGCCCGGAACCCAGCCGCGCCCGGCCCGCCGCGCGCATGGTGCAGAGCCCGGCGTCGGTCTCGAACGGCGTGTCGATGCCGAGGCGGCCGAATTCCGCGCGCAGGTGCATCGCGTCGAAGGCCCAGTTGTGCGCGACCACCACGCGTCCGCTCAGGCGCCGGACGAGTTCCCCGGCGAGGTCCTCGAACCGGGGCGCCCGGCGTGCGTCTGCGGCCCGGATACCGTGGATGGCCTGGGGACCCAAATCGCGATCGGGATTGACGAGCGTCACCCACTCGTCGGTGGTGCGCCCGTGCGGGTCCACGAGGACGACCGCGATCTCCGCGATGCGGTGGTGCCAGCCGGTGCGGATCCCGGTGGTCTCGGTGTCGATGACGGCGTAGCCGTGCACCGGCTTCACAGCGGAAGCCGGTTGGCGCCGGCGGCCTGGACCGCGGCCAGCCATCTGGGTGGCAGCGGCTCGGCGTCGCCGTGCTCGGCCTGGACGTACCGGCGCCGGCCCTTCACCTGCTCGGTTTCCGCCCAGACCGACACCAGCCAGCGCAGCGTGCGCGCGATCGACAGGACTTCGGACACCACGGGCGTCCCGGGTGCGGGCGAGATGCGGGCCACTCGCTGCAGCGACGCGAAGTCCTCGACGTCGGTGTCCAGCGGGAGGTCGTGCGTCCACTCCAGCGGGGTGATCGTCTTGCTTTCCCGGCGCGCGGCCTCGACCGTGCGGTCGTACCGCTGTCGTCGCTGGGCGGCTTCGTGGAATGCCTCCACCGGCGAGAACAGCTGCCGCTGCCACCAGCCGTCCTCGATGCCGGAGTCCGCCGCGGCGGTCAGCCGCTTGAGCCAGTCCTGCACTTCCTCCGGGTGGACCACGGCGATCGCCCGCCGCTCGAGGAGGCTCAGGAGACGCCGTGCCGCGTCGGGTGCGGTGAACGCCTCGGCCACCGGAACCAGCCAAGCCCCGGTGGGGTCGCCACCGGGGCTCACGTGCCAGGTCGCCAGCACCTCGTTGTCCTGGTCACCGGTGCCCACGCAGAGCACCGCGCTTCCCGGTGCTCGCAATGCCTCGAGCTTTTCGAACGGTTCCACCGTGGTCAGGTCCGTCACCGACCGCCTCCTTCGTCGACCGACATCAAGTCGCCGACGCGGGCGGGTTGTTACACGCGACCCAAAATGGCCGGCTTCCTCATGCGCCGTCGTGGGCGTCGGTCATCAGGTCGGCCAGGTCCTCCGGTGCGAGGAACGACGGCGGGGGCGGCGGGCCCCACGCGTACAGGCTCTTCTCCCCGGCGACCACCCGCGGTTCCCAGAGCTGGTCCTCGAGGATGCAGTCGATGTCCGAGTAGTACTCGGAGAAGTTCCCGGCCGGGTCGCGCAGGTACCAGAAGAAGTTCGAGCCGATGTAGTGCCGGCCCAGGCCCCACGTGTGGCGCTCCGGGTGGCCCTGCAGCATCGCGGTGGCGCCGCGGCCGACCTCGTCCACGTCGTCGACCTCCCACGACGTGTGGTGCAGGAAGCTCACCGGGGCCTGCTGCACCAGCACGTTGTGGTGGTCGGTCGAGCAGCGCATGAACGCGGCCAGTCCCGGGGCCTCGTCGCTGACCTTGAAGCCCAGGCCCTCGGTGAAGAACCGCTGGGTCGCGGCCTGGTCGGTCGAGCCGAACACGACGTGGCCGAGCTTGCGCGGGCGCACCGGCGGCTCGCGGTCGATGCCGGGCGCGCGGGTGTTGGCCCGCCGGATCGTGCCGGGCTGGTTGTACGCCACCGGTTCCGGCGGGTCCTGGCGCAACCGCGGCGCGACCGACACGACGACGTCGAGCCCGGTGATCGGGTCCTTGGTGTACAGCCGATCACCCTCGATGCGGCTGTCGACGTCGAGGCGGGCGAGCGACGCGGTGATGCGGCCGAGGTCGTCCGGGTCGTCGGCGCCGATGCCGAGCGTCAGCAGCCGGCGCTGCCGGGACTGGCGCAGTTCGAGCTGCTCGCCGCCGTCGGCGGTGGCGAAGCCGGAGTCGGTCGGCGTCAGGCCGAATTCGGTGTAGTACTTGGCGGTTTCGTCGACGTCCGGGACGCCGATGGTGATCTTGGTGAGGCGGTGCAGGCTCATGCCGGTTCCTCCGGGGTCTCAGACGAGCGGGGTGATCTGGTCGTCGCGCCCGAGCAGCGCCTTGCCGTAGACCTCGTAGTTGACCGCGGGCAGCACGATCGCGTGCCGCGCGGCGACCGCCGAGTCGCGCCAGATCCGCTGCAGCGGGTTGACCTCGGCGAAGCTGCCCGCGCCGTGGGCCGACAGCAGGACGTCGATCGCGCGGGTGATGTTCTCGACGGCCCAGCCGGTGTCGGCGCGGGTGCGGGCCCGCGTTTCGACGCCGGGGTAGGCGCCCGCCGCCGACGCCGCGTCGATGTCGTCGGCCGCGCGGTAGGCGTGCAGGTGGGCGGTATCGATCCGCATCGCCGCTTCGGCGAGCTGGAGCTGGAAGGCGACGGAGTCCGCCTGCGTCGCGTACGTCGTGTACGAGATCGCCTTGCGGGACGCCTTCTCGCGCACCAGTTTCAGCGCCTTGCGGCCGAGGCCGAGCTGCGGGCCGGCCAGCACCAGCGTCAGCACCGGGACCAGCGCGGCGCGGAACAGGTCCTCTGCCGGCTCGCCGTTCGCGTACGTCCCGCCGATCGCCGGCGGCACCGACAGCACGCGGTGCGCGGGCACGAACACGTCGTCGGCGATCAGGCAGTTGGACCCCGACGAGCGCATCCCGGCCACGAACCAGGTGTCCTCGAAGCCGAGGTCGGTGCGGGGGAGCAGGGCCATGCCCTGGTCGACGACCTCGCCGCGCTCGTCGGTCAGCGGGATGCCGAGTGCGGCCCAGTCGGCGTGCCAGGAGCCGGAGTTGTAGTACCAGCGGCCGGTGACGCGCCAGCCACCGTCCACTTTGGTCGTCTCGGCGGTCGGCGAGAGCACGCCGGACACCTTCGCGTCCGGGTTCGCGCCCCAGACGTCGTCCTGCGCCTGCGGGCTGAACAGGCCGGCCAGCCACGCGCAGACGTTGCTCAGCGCGACCACCCAGGCGGTGCCGCCGTCGGCTTCGGCGACCGCGGCCGAGACGTCGAGCATCGCGCGGACCGGGAGCCCGTACCCGCCGTGGCGGCGCGGCTGGGCGATCTTGAACGCGCCGACGTCGGTCAGCGCGGCGATGCTCTCCTCGACGACGCGCCGGTCGGCCTCGCCCTGGGCGGCGTTCTTCTCCAGCAGCGGCTGGATGTCGGCGATGCGGGCGAGGAGCTGGTCGAGGGTGGGCGCGGGCTGTTCGGTCGCGAGGGTCATGACGGCGTTGTCCTTCCGGGGCGGGTCAGCGGGCGCAGGCGGCGATCTGATCGGTGATGCGGGGGCGGGGCCGCTCGGCGTAGCGCGAGTGGGTGCCGAACGTGCGGTGGGCGTAGACGAGCGGCGGCAGTTCGGCCCGGCCGAGCGCCGTGACCAGGCCGAACAGCAGCAGGTGGTCGCCGGCCTCGACGGTCCGGTCCAGGTCGCAGGCCACCCAGCCGGCGGCGTCGCGCAGCCGGGGCAGGCCCTCGTCGGTGAACCACGCCGTTTCGCCGCCGAAGCGGTCGGCGCCGCGGGTGGCGAACCGGACGGCGAGGTCGTCCTGGCCCTGGCCGAGCAGGTTCACGCCGAACCGGCCCGCGGCGAGGATTTCGGCCAGCAGCGCCGAACGCCGGTCGAACGCGACGCTCACCAGCGGCGGGTCCAGGGACAGCGAGGTGAACGAGCTGACGGTGGCGCCGCGCGGGCCGTCGGCGGCGGTCGTGGTGACGACCGTGACCGGGGCGCAGACCGCGGCCATCACCGCGCGGAACCGGTGGGCGTCCACAGTGGTCATGACGCCTCCGTGAACCGGTGGCGCATCGAGCCGATGCCTTCGACCGTCGTGACCAGCTCGTCCCCGGCGGCGAGGAATCGCTGCGGGGTGCGGGCCATGCCGACGCCGGACGGGGTGCCGGTGAAGATCAGGTCGCCGGGGCGCAGCGGCAGGATCGCCGACAGCCGCGCGACCAGTTCCGGCACCGAGAAGATGAGGTCGCTGGTGCGGCCCTTCTGCACGGACTCGCCGTTGACCGCGGAGCCGAGCTCCAGGTTGTCGCGGTCGGCGAACTCGTCCGGCGTGACCAGCCACGGGCCGGTCGGGCCGAAGCCGGGCGCGGACTTGCCGAGGCTGAACTGCGGCGCCGGGCCCGCCAGCTGCACGGTCCGGTCGGAGAGGTCCTGGCCCGCGGTCAGCCCGGCGACGTGGTCCCAGCCGCGCTCGGCGGGCACGTTCCGCGCCTCGCGGCCGATCACGGCGACGAGCTCGACCTCCCAGTCCACAGTGGACCCGGTGAGCGCGATCCCGCCGTACGGGCCGGTCAGGCAGCTGGGGAACTTCGTGAACACGGCGGGGGAGTCCGGCAGGCCGAGCCCGGATTCGGCGGCGTGGTCGCGGTAGTTCAGCCCGACGCCGAAGACCTGCGACGGCGTCGGTGACGGCGCCCGCAGCCGGGTCTCGTCGAACGCTTCGGCTTCGGGGTCCGCGAGACCGGCCGCCCAGGCGGTGAACTCGTCCCAGCGGGCGTAGACGGCGTGGGGGTCGGCGGAGAAGCGCCGCGCGCTGGCGCGCTCGACGTCGACGGCGCCGCCGGAGGTGAGGAGGACGAGCCTGCCGTCGAGGTTGGCGATCCGCATGAGGGTGCCTTTCGGTGGAGGAGCTCCGACGCCGGGATCCGCTCGGTCGCACCCCCGGAGAGCCCGGGGCGACGAGGTGCGTCGGTCTGCTCATACTCTGCCCGGCGTATCCGACTGTCAAGGCAAGAATCGATTCTTGAGCGAAGAGTGTGTTATCGTCTCGGCATGGCGAAGAGAGCGGGTGGCGAGAGCCTGGCCGTGTCGGTGTACACCCGGCTGCGGTCGGCGGTCCTCAACGGCGAGCTGGCCCCGGGCGAGCGGCTGAAGCCCGCCGACCTGAGCGCCGAGCACGGGGTGAGCTTGAGCGTCGTGCGCGAGGCGCTGGGCCTGCTCGCGGCCAAGGACCTCGTGCAGGTCGACCGCAACCGCGGGTTCCGCGTCACGCCGCTGTCGATGCAGGCGCTCACCGACCTGACCGAGGCCAGGGTGATCAACGAGGGCTCGGCGCTGCGGCTGTCCGTGCAGCGCGGCGGGGTCACCTGGGAGTCCGAGGTGCTGGCCGCGCACCACCGGCTCGCCGGGCAGCCGATGCTCCTGCCGGGCCCGCCGATGCGCCGCAACGAGGAGTGGGCCCGCGCGCACCTGGAGTTCCACCACACGCTGATCAGGGCGTGCGGCAACGCGGTGCTCCTCGACGTCTGCACCCGCCTGTCCGACGCGGCGGAGCTCTACCGCGCCTGGTCCGGCCCCGGCGGCGAGGAGCGGCACCGCGACGTCGCGGGCGAGCACCAGGGCCTGGTGGACGCGGCGCTGGCGCACGACCCCGACCTGGCGGCCGCCCGGTTCGAGGCGCACGTCAACCGCACGCGGGAAATCCTGATGGAGACCAGCCTCTGCCTGCCCGGGAAGGACTCATGACCAAGACCGCCTTGACCGGCGTGCGCGTCTTCGACGGCGCCGGCCTGACCGAACCGACGACCGTCGTGCTCGACGGGGCGGTGCTCGGCGCCGACCCGGCCGGCGCCGAAACCTTCGACTGCGAAGGCGCCACGCTGCTGCCCGGGCTCTTCGACGCCCACGTCCACCTGCTCACCTCCGACGACCTGAGCGCGCTCGCCGCGCACGGGATCACGACCGCGCTCGACATGGCGTGCTGGCCCCGCGAGCGCGTCGACTCCTTCCGCGGACGGGTGCCCGACATCCGCAGCGCGGGCCTGCCCGCGATCGGCCCCGGCGGCAACCACGCGAAGATGCCCGGCATGCCCGCCGAGGCGATCCTCACCGCGCCCGGGCAGGCTGCGGAGTTCGTCGCGCACCGCGTCGGAGAAGGGGCCGACTACATCAAGGTCGTCATCGAGGGCGACCTGCTCGACCAGGCGACCATCGACGCCGTGGTCGCCGAGGGCAAGGCGCGCGGCAAGCTCACCGTCGCGCACGCGTCGTCGGTCGACGCCTACCGCCGCGCGGTGCGGGCCGGGGCCGACGTCGTCACCCACGTGCCGCGCGACGGTGTCCTCGACGCCGAAACCGCGGCCCGGATGGCCGAGCGGGGGCAGGTCGCCGTGCCCACGCTGACGATGATGGCGGCGCTCACGACGAAGCTGGGCGCCGAGGGCTACGAGGCAAGCCGCGGCTCGGTCTCGGTGCTGCACGCGGCCGGCGTGCCGATCGCCGCCGGCACCGACGCGTTTTCCGCGCCGATGTTGCCGTTCCCGGTCGTCCACGGCGCGAGCCTGCACGAAGAACTGGGGCTGCTGGCCGGCGCCGGACTGTCCGAAGTGGACGTCCTGCGGGCGGCGACCGAGCTGCCCGCCCGCCACTTCGGGCTGCCGGACCGCGGGGCCGTGCGGGACGGGCTGCGGGCGGACCTGGTGCTCGTCGACGGCGACCCGACCCGGGACATCACGGCGACGGCGAAGGTCCGCCGCGTCTGGGCGGCCGGCGAGGTGGTCGCGTGAGCGGGCTGGTGGACGTCCACGCGCACTTCCTCACCCCGGAGTACGTCGAAGCCGCGATCGCGGCCGGGAACGGCTCGCCGGACGGCATGCCGGGCTGGCCCACCTGGGACGCGGCGCAGCACCTCGAACTGATGGACCGCTGGGGTGTCGAGGTTTCCCTGCTGTCGATTTCGTCGCCGGGTGTCCACTTCGGCGACGACGCGGCCGCGCGGAAGCTCGCCCGGCACGTCAACGACACCGGAGCGGAGGTCCGCCGCGCGCACCCGGACCGGTTCGGGCACTTCGCTTCCCTGCCACTGCCCGATGTGGACGGTGCGCTCGCCGAACTCGCCTACGCCGTCGACGAACTGGGCAGCGACGGCGTCACGATCGAGACCAACGCGGCCGGCCGCTACCTCGGCGACCCGGCGTTCACTCCCTTGTGGACGGAGCTGGCCCGCCGCCGGACGCCGGTGTTCGTGCACCCGACGTCACCGCCGCGCGCCGAGGAGATCTCGCTCGGCAGGCCGCGGCCGATGCTCGAATTCCTCTACGACACCGGCCGCGCGGTCAGCGACCTCGTCTTCGCGGGCGTTGTGGCGCGGCACCCGGACATCCCGTGGATCTTCACCCACGGCGGCGGCGTGCTGCCGCTGCTGGCCGACCGGCTCGAGCTGTTCCGCACGGTGTTCGGCGGCGGGCCCGGCGGCGCGACGGTGCCCGAGCAGATCGGCGAGCTGTGGTTCGACATCGCGGGCACGCCGTTCCCGCACCAGGTCCCCGCGTTCGAGCGTGCGTTCGGGACCGGCAGGCTGCTGTACGGCAGCGACTTCTGCTGGACCCCGCCGGCGGCGGTGGCCGCCCAGCTGGCGAGCATCGACGCGGCGCCGCAGCCCGAGGGCACCACGTGGCGCGAGCTGACCTCGCGCAACTGCGCGCGGCTGTTCCCCCGGCTCCGACCCTAGGGCAGGACGCCGAGCCGGCGCGCCGCGAGGACCGCCT
>NZ_JAAGNB010001591.1:0-550 GCF_010550475.1 Amycolatopsis sp. SID8362 | reverse complement strand
TCGGCCGAGCCCGGCGCCGCGGTGAGGACCACGGCCATCAGGTCGTCGCCCGGCACTCCGAGCAGGCTGCCGTCGAGCGTGACGCCCTCGCCGTCCGGCGTGCGGAACACCGCGCGGTTCTCGTACGCGGACACCGTTTCCGGGGTGCGCCACAAGGCATCGAACGCACGGCTGGTGCTTCGCAGCTCGTCGACGAGTTCGGCGAGCGCGGGGTCGTTGGGGTGGCGCAGGTGCGTGTCGCGCAGCCGGGCGGAGAGCGCGGCCCGGAAGCCGGCCTGGTGCTCGTCGGTGCGGGTGATTTCCCCGCGTGCGTCGCAGAACGTGCGCCACGCGACGTTCCAGTCCCGGGTACGCCCGGGCGTCGCGCCGCCGCCGAGCGCCAGCCACGCGCCGTTGACGGCGACGACGTTCCACGCGGTGTCGGTCAGGAACGCCGGGGTGCCGTCGAACCGCTCCAGCAGCCGGATCGCCGCCGCGCCGGCTTCGCGCGGGACGAGCCCGTCCGCCGGGGCGTACCCGGCGAGCGCGCAGAGCCGTTCGTAGTCCGCCC
>NZ_JAAGNB010001546.1:0-371 GCF_010550475.1 Amycolatopsis sp. SID8362 | reverse complement strand
CACCGAAGGTGACGACGAGGACGGCGGCAGCCGCCGTCGCCGCCGCCGTGGCCGTCGTGGCCGGGGCCGCGGCAAGGGCGCCGACGGCACCGACGAAGGCACCGAGAACGACGACGACCAGGCCGAAGAGCAGCCCCGTCGCCGCGGCCGCAACGGTGACGAAAAGCCCGAAGCGGACAACGAAGAGGCCGAGGAAGCCGCCGGTCCCACCGCGGAGTCCGACAGCGACGACGAGGGCGAGGGCGGCAGCAAGCGCCGTCGCCGCCGCCGTCGCCGCAAGGGCTCGGACGGCGACGACGCCGAGGGCACCGACGACCCGCCCAACACCGTCACGCACGTCCGCCAGGCCAAGGCCGAGCAGCCCGAGCGCC
>NZ_JAAGNB010001498.1:0-504 GCF_010550475.1 Amycolatopsis sp. SID8362 | reverse complement strand
CGGCCAGGTGGGCCGAACGGCCGCTGCGCGCCAGCGCCAGACCGTCGCGGGCCAGCGCGGCGCCGCCGAAGTAGGCCTCCAGGCAGCCGACCTCGCCGCACGCGCAGGTCGGGCCGAAGTCGTCGAGGCGGATGTGGCCGATGTCGCCCGCCGTGCCCGCGACGCCGCGGTACACCTTGCCGCCGAGCACGATGCCGCAGCCGATCCCGGTGCCGATCTTGACGAACATCAGGTCGTCGGTCGAGCGCGCGACGCCGGCGTGCCGCTCCCCGAGCGCCATCGCGTTGACGTCGTTGTCCACCGCGACCGGGCAGCCCCACAGCCCGCCGAGGTGGTCGCGGACGTTGAACCGGTCCCACCCGGGCATGATCGGCGGCGCGACGGCCATGCCCTCGGCGAAGCTGACCGGCCCCGGCAACCCGATCCCGGCGGCGACCAGCCGCCCGGGCGCCTCCTCGCGCACCTTGTCCGCCAGCGCGGCCACGCGCCGCAGCACGGGATGCG
>NZ_JAAGNB010001452.1:0-501 GCF_010550475.1 Amycolatopsis sp. SID8362 | reverse complement strand
GTGTTGTTGACCCCGCTGGCCACACCCGCCCGCTCGGACGGCAGGCCGGAGACCGCGGCCGTCACCACCGCCGTCGTCAGCAGGCCCATGCCCACGCCGAGCCCCAGCAGCGTCGGCAGGAGGGCCGCGTAGCCGCTGTTTTCCTTGAGCAGCACCAGGTTCAGCAACCCGAGCACGCCCAGCGCGAGCCCGGCGACCATGAGCGGCCGCGGGCCGAACCGGCCGGTCAGCCGGCCCGCGATCGGGGCCAGCACCGACAGCGGGCCGAACAGCGGCAGGACTTCGAGCCCGGCCGTCAGCGGGGACGCGTGCCGCACGCCCTGCAGGTACAGCGTCAGCAGCAGGATCGATCCGATCCCGGCGAAGTTCATCGCCGCCGAAACGAAGTTGGCGCTCAGCGTCCGCCCGACGACGTCCAGGGGCAGCATCGGGTCCGGTGCCCGGCGTTCCACGGTCACGAACGCCGCCAGCGCGACGACCGCCACCCCCGCGGCCACGACG
>NZ_JAAGNB010001400.1:0-748 GCF_010550475.1 Amycolatopsis sp. SID8362 | reverse complement strand
CGGCCTGCGGGCCGCGCTCGACGAAGCCGAGCCGCCCGTCTGGCTGGCCGAGGCGGACGGCGAGGTCCGCGCGCTGGCGCACTGCGCGTGGGTGGACTCGACGCCGGGGAGCGAGGCGGGCGAGCTGCTCCCGACCGGGCGCTGGGGCTACGTCAACAACGTCGTGACCGCGCCGGGCGAGCGCGGGAGCGGCTTCGGCCGGGCGCTGATGGCCCACGTGCACCGGGAGCTCCACCGGGGCGGCGCCACCCGGACGTACCTCTACTACAACCCGACCAACCCGCTGGCCTCGGTGTTCTGGCACCGGCAGGGCTACCGGCCGCTGTGGACGAGCTGGGAGGTGCGGCCCGCGTCGGCGCTGCGGTGAACCACCCACTCGTGTGACGTGCGTCCGGTGATCTTGCCGCCGGCTCCCCTCAGGACTACGTTTTTGCACTGACCGGTCAGTTCAAAAGTTCTCGAAGCGGGAGAAACCGTGCAGGTCCGAGCCGATCGCGTGTCCCTCGAAGGGCACCACGGCACCTTGTTACCGCCCACCTCGCTGACCTTCGGCGAGGGCGACCTGGCGATCGTGCACGGCGACCCCGGCGTCGGCGTCACGGCGTTCGGCCTCGCGCTGGCCGGGCGGCTCAAGCCGACCACCGGCACGGTGCACGCCGAGGGCGTCGACGCGGGCCTGACCGAGCTCGTCGCGGTCGTCGACGCGCCGGGCGTCAGCGAGCCCGACGACGCCCTGCCCCTGCGCGTG
>NZ_JAAGNB010001354.1:0-301 GCF_010550475.1 Amycolatopsis sp. SID8362 | reverse complement strand
GCGGGCCTGGGCGTACCAGGTGCCGAACGCGGCGACGGCGAACGCGCTCGCCGCGGTCACCGGCGCCACGTAGTACCAGTGGAACGGCCCGACCCCGATGAACGAGTAGGCCAGGTAGTAGAGGACCCCGCCGGAGGCCAGCGCCGCGACCGGGCCGAGCGCCGGGAACAGCGGCCACCGCACGGCGAACCGCGCGGCCGCCCACCCGGCGAGCGCGATCACGCCGAGCAGGGCCGGCACGAACGACACGAACACGGTCACCGGCCAGCCGAGGTAGTACATCATCGGCCCGGTGCTGTAG
>NZ_JAAGNB010001301.1:0-803 GCF_010550475.1 Amycolatopsis sp. SID8362 | reverse complement strand
GCCCGCCGGTTGGCGGATCCGAGGTCGAGGTCGGTGCGCGCGCCCGGCCCCGGCGCGGCATCGGCGCGGGACGGGACGGCGTGGACGAGTGCGGCCGCGGTCAGGCACGCGGCCGCGCCGGTGAGGACAGCGCGAAGCAAGGGACCGTTTCGGGTCACCCGAAACCTCCGGAGACTGCTGGATGGCGGAGGTGTTGCGGCGTGACACCCGGACCGATCCTTTATAAGTCACCCTCCGGACATTCGTCAATGTATGTGAACGTTGTCCAGATATGTGAACATACGGCGGCCGTGACGCTGATGGGTGGTCGAGGTTCCGGACGCCCCGGCACTGGGTAGCCCACAGGTGTGAGGCTGAGCAGGCTGTGCCTGCTGCGACGAGTGAGAGGTGATCACATGAGCCAGGGCGACGCCCCGGTCGGGCGATCGGTGAAAACGGCGGCGGCCGGCGTTCGGGATCTCGCCGCGGAGGCCGCGCGAGTGGGTGCGGCCGCGGCCGCGCGAGCGGTGGAAATCACCGACCGGAAACTGGCCGAGAGCAAGGAAGAGCTGAGCAAGGTCGGCCGCGCGGCGACCAAGGACCTGGACAAGAGCACGCGGGCGTCACGCCGCGACGTGCTGTCCAACTCCACGGCCGCCCGCGACGAAGTGCTGGCGCGCGCGGCGAAACTGCGCGACCCGGGCCGCAAGGCCGCCCTCGCGGTCGCGGCGGTGGTGGGTTCGGCGAACGAGTCCGGCCGCCGCCGTCGCAAGGCGGTCTCGGCGGCGAAGCGCGACTTGGCCGCGGCGCTCCAGGAAGCGAAG
>NZ_JAAGNB010001248.1:0-2573 GCF_010550475.1 Amycolatopsis sp. SID8362 | reverse complement strand
CGACAACGTCCCATCCGGCCCCAGCTCCACCAACGCGGCACCGGACAAAGCATTCACATGATCAGCGAACCGAACCGTGTCCCGAACATGAGACACCCAGAACTCCGGCGACCGCACATCCCCAGCCGCAACCATCGGAACCGTCGGCTCAGCGAACTCCAAACCTTCAACAACCGCACGGAATTCATCCAGCATCGGATCCATCAGCGACGAATGGAACGCATGCGACACGTTGAGCCGCTTGGACTTCTCGAACCCGGCGGCGATCTCCAGAACACGGTCCTCGACACCGGAAATCACCACGGACTGCGGGCCGTTCACGGCCGCAATCGACACACCGTCGACCAGCAACGGCAGGACTTCATCCTCCGAGGCCACCAGCGACACCATCGCACCACCGGCGGGCAGCGCCTGCATCAGGCGAGCCCGGGCGGACACCAGCGTGCACGCGTCCTCCAAGGACAAAACACCGGCCACGTGCGCGGCCGCGATCTCACCGATCGAATGCCCCGCAACATGATCCGGCCGCACACCCCACGACTCCAGCAACCGGAACAACGCCACTTCCAAAGCGAACAAAGCAGGCTGCGCCCACTCCGTCCGATCCAGCAACGCCGCGTCCCCACCGAAGACAACCTCGCGCACCGGAAGCAACGCGAACACCGCGTCAAGCGCGTCGGCGAACACCGGGAACCGCTCGTACAGCTCCCGGCCCATCCCGAGCCGCTGAGAACCCTGACCAGCGAACAAAAACGCCATCGCACGCTCGCCCGCCATCCCACGGGCCAGCTCCTCGCCCGACGACGTCAGCACCGCCCGGTGCTCGAACCGCGAGCGCCCGGTCGCGAGGGAGTAGCCGACGCCGACCGGGTCCGCGCCGCCGACCAGCGTGGCCAGGCGGGCGATCTGCGCGTCGAGGGCGGCGGCGGTCTTGCCGGCGACCGGCCACGGCACCACCGACGGCACAATCGCGGGCTCCGCGTCGTCGCTCTCCTCCGCTGGAGCCTGCTCGACGATGACGTGCGCGTTGGTACCGCTCAGCCCGAACGACGACACCCCGGCGCGGCGCGGCGCACCGCGGTCCGGCCATTCCACGGCTTCGGTGAGCAGCTCGATCGCGCCGGCCGACCAGTCCACATGGGACGACGGCGAGTCGACGTGCAGGGTGCGGGGCAGCAGCTCGTTGCGCAGCGCCAGCACCACCTTGATCACCCCGGCGACGCCGGCGGCGGCCTGGGTGTGCCCGAGGTTCGACTTCACCGAGCCCAGCCACAGCGGCCGGTCCCGGTCCTGGCCGTAGGTCGCCAGCAGCGCCTGTGCCTCGATCGGGTCGCCCAGCGTCGTGCCCGTGCCGTGCGCCTCGACGACGTCCACATCGGACGCGACGAGTCCCGCCGACGCGAGGGCCTGGCGGATCACGCGCTGCTGCGAGGGTCCGTTCGGCACGGTCAGGCCGCTGCTGGCGCCGTCGGAGTTGACCGCCGAGCCGCGGACCACCGCGAGCACCGGGTGGCCGAGGCGCCGGGCGTCGGAGAGCCGCTCGACCACGAGCACGCCGGCGCCCTCGGACCAGCCGGTCCCGTCCGCGGTGTCGGAGAACGCCTTGCACCGGCCGTCGGGGGCGAGCCCGCCCTGGCGGCCGAACTCGGCGAAGACGTCCGTGGTGGACAGCACGGTGACGCCGGCGACCAGTGCCAGGGTGCACTCGCCGCCGCGCAGCGCCTGCGCGGCGAGGTGCAGGGCCACCAGCGACGACGAGCAGGCCGTGTCGACGGTGACCGCCGGGCCCTCGAAGCCGAGGGTGTAGGAGAGCCTGCCGGACATCACGCTGGCGGTGTTGCCGGTGCTGACCGCGCCGTCGATCTGCTTGGCGTGGGCGAGCAGGCCGAGGTAGCTCTGGCCGTTGGTGCCGACGAACACGCCGGTCCGGCTGCCCCGCAACGACACCGGGTCGATCCCGGCCCGCTCCAGCGCCTCCCACGACGTCTCCAGCAGCAGCCGCTGCTGCGGGTCCATCGGCACGGCCTCGCGGGGCGAGATGCCGAAGAAGTCCGCGTCGAACCGGTCCGCCCCGGCGAGGAACCCGCCCTGCCAGGCGTCCGGTTCGACGTCCCAGCCCCGGTCCACCGGCAGGTTCCCGATCGCGTCCGTCCCGGCGGCCACCAGCTCCCAGAATCCCTCCGGGGTGTCGACCCCGCCGGGGAACCGGCACCCGATCCCGACCACGGCGACCGGTTCCGCGGCCCGCTGTTCGAGGTCCCGGAGCCGCTGCCGTGAGCGGTGGAGGTCGGCGGTCACCCGCTTGAGGTACTCGCGGAGCTGGTTTTCGCTAGCCATACCGGCCTCTCGCGTCCGAGCCGCGGGGGCGGCGCGGGAAGCCCGTGCGCCCCATCACGACGTACCTAGTTCGCTGTCGATGAACTGGAAGATGTCGTCGTCGCTGGCCGAGTCGATCGAGGCGACGAAGTCCTGCCCGCCGTCCTCGCCGTGGCCGTCGAGCCGGGCGAGCAGGGCACGCAGGCGGGCGGTGAGCAGGCCGGCGGTCTCCTCGTCGAGCGCCGCGCCGGCCGCCG
>NZ_JAAGNB010001193.1:0-850 GCF_010550475.1 Amycolatopsis sp. SID8362 | reverse complement strand
GCCGCGCTGCTGGAAAGCTGTGCCGGCGCGGGGATCCGCGTGCTGGTCCGGCCGACGAGCTTCTACACGCGGCTGCTCGACGAGACCACGCACCCGTCGCTGCTGGCCGACGCGGCCGCGCGCGACGAGGCCTTCGGGCTGCTGCACGACGACAGCACCGACGACGTCCGCCGCGCGCTGGTGGCCGCGGAGCTGACCGACCTGTGGGCGGGCGACGTCCCGATGTTCACCGGCGAGCCCGGCTCCGCCGACGTCTGGGACACCGAGCGGAACCGGCTGGCCGGACTGCTCGGCACGACGCCGCTGGCGTCGGTGCGGGCGAAGGTCGCCGGCATGACCACCATCGACCGCCGCGACCAGGAGTGGCTGATCTCCGCCGCGCTGGCCACCCGGCCGGACGCCGAGACGCACGCCGGCAGCGGGGTCAGCGACGGCATCCTGCCGAGCAAGACGCCGGAACCCGCGCACCTGCTTTCGGCCGCGTGCGGCGTCGCCGACGCCATCATCGCCCGCGCCTGCACGGCGGGCGGGCGCGTCAACTGGGTCGGTCTGGAGCTCGTCGACGAGAAGTACTGGACCGTGCTGCCGATGGGCGGCGGGCTCGGCGAGGGCTACCCCGGCGTGGCGCTGTTCCTCGCCCAGCTCGCCGAGCTGACCGGCATCGACCGCTACCGCGACCTGGCCGGAAAGGCGATTTCCGGCCTGCCGTCACTGGTTTCCGCGCTCGAAGCCGACCCGGAACTGGCCGAAGCGGCCGGGCCGGGCGGCCTGCTCGGCCTCGGCGGCGTCGCCTACGCCGCGGCCCGCCTCGCGCGGCTGCTCGACCGGCCGGACCTGCTGGACCTCTGCG
>NZ_JAAGNB010001144.1:0-1116 GCF_010550475.1 Amycolatopsis sp. SID8362 | reverse complement strand
GAACAGCGCGAGCCCTTCCTCGGGTGCCATCGCGGGCATCCCGGAGCGGGCGATGCGCCGGAGGTCGGCCTCGCCGAGGGTGCCGGTCATGCCGCTGCCCTGCGCCCACGCGCCCCAGCCCAGCGACAGGCCCGGCCGCCCTTCGCCACGGCGGCGCTGTGCGAGGGCATCGAGGAAGGCGTTCGCGGCGGCGTACCCGGCCTGCCCGGCCGGTCCCAGGGTGCCGGCCACCGAGGAGTAGACGACGAAGGCGGCCAGGTCGAGGTCGCGGGTCAGCTCGTCCAAGTGGACCGCACCATCGACCTTCGGACCGAACACCGTCGCCAGCCGATCCGGAGTCAGCGAACCGACCACACCGTCATCGAGCACACCCGCGGCATGGATCACCGCTGTCAACGGATGTTCCGCCGGAATGCCGTCCAGCAACGCCGCGACCGCGTCCCGATCCGAGACGTCACACGACACCACCGAGACGTCGGCACCGTGCGCCGTCAGCTCCGCCACCAACTCGACCGCGTCGCCACGACGACTCGCCAGCACCAAATGCCGGACTCCGTGCTCTGCCACCAGATGCCGGGCCAGCAACCCACCCAGACCACCCGTGCCACCAGTGATCAGGACCGTGCCGTCCGGGTTCCACGCGGGGGCGGGAGCCGGGGCCGAGAACCGGGCGACGCGCAGGACCCGCAGGGTGCCCTCGCGCAGCAGCAGCTGCGGCTCGTCGGTCGCCAGCGCGCCGGCGAGGGCCGCTTCCGACGCCTCGGTGCCGTCGGTGTCGGCGAGCACGAACCGGCCCGGGTACTCGGACTGCGCCGAGCGCACGAGGCCCCAGACCGCCGCGGCCGCGGGGTCGACGGTCCCCTCGGCGTCGGTCACCGCGCCCTCGGTCAGGAACACCAGCCGGGAGTCCTCGAACCGGTCCTCGGCCAGCCATGCCTGCACGAGCCCCAACGCCCGCGCGGTCAGGTCGAGGGCGGCGCCGGAGCCGACCCGGACGACGGCGACGGACGGCGCATCCTCGGGCAGGCCGTCGGCGACCTCGGTCCAGCCGGGCGTCGCTGGCCGGACGGCCACGGTCTTCCAGCCGGCGTGGAACAGCGAGTCGCGGACCGGGTT
>NZ_JAAGNB010001092.1:0-776 GCF_010550475.1 Amycolatopsis sp. SID8362 | reverse complement strand
GTACCTGGTCGCCTTCGACCTCGACCGCGCCGGCTGGCGCACCTTCCGGGTCGACCGGATCACCGGCGTGCCCGCCGCGAGCTTCCGCTTCACCCCGCGCGAACCCCCGGCCGACGACCTCGCGGCGTACGTCTCGCGCCAGATCTCGTCGGCGCCGTACGCGCACCAGCTCGTGCTGCGCGTGGCCGCCCCGGCCGAGGAGGTCGCCCGGCGCGTCCCGGCGACCACCGCCGCCGTCGAGCCGATCGACGAGCACGGCTGCCGGGTGCGGACCGGCGCGAACACCCTCGACACGGTCCCGTACTACTTGGCTCAGTGGGGGTTCGACTTCGTGGTCGAGGAGGCCCCGCCGGGTCTGGTCGAGCGGCTGCGGGAGGTGGCGGAGCGGTTCGCGCGGGCGGTGGGCTAGGCCGGATCGATCCGGACGCGGTCGCTTTCGCCGTCGGAAAGGAACGCCGCCAGCGCGCTGCCTTCGGCCGTAGTCTCGGCGCGTTCGGCTTTCGCGAACCGCCGCAGCGGCCGGACCACCACGGTGTCGTCGTCGACCGTCCAGGTCGCCGAGACCCGGCCGTCGAGGAGGAGCACCCGCTCGCCGGCCACCGAAAGCCCGCGGTGGGCGTCGTCGATGATCCGGCTGCGGTCGTCGTAGCCGAGGATCGCGTTGTCGAACGCCGGCAGGAACCGCGCCGGCGCCGGCGTGCCCGCGTCCGGGCGCGGGGCGTCCGGCAGGTCCAGCAGCTCGCGGCCGCGCTCGTCGCGGAACACCACCAGCTCGT
>NZ_JAAGNB010001044.1:0-504 GCF_010550475.1 Amycolatopsis sp. SID8362 | reverse complement strand
GGCCGCCCGGCAGCCGGTCCGCCTCGGCCGCCGGACCGGCGCCATGCCCGTGCAACCCGTGCCCGAAAGCCCGCCGCACCGCTTGCCGCAGCTCGTGCACCAGCAACGCGTGCACCAGCCCGGGCTCCGCGAACTCGGCCTCCCGCAACGCCAGCTCAACCCCCAGCACGGCGTCATCGCACAACCGTCGCGCCTCGGGCCACGAAGTCCCCGTCACCCGCAACGGGTTCCACGCCCCCGCCGCCGCGTCCTCCGCGTAGTCCTCGACCGCGTCCAGCAGGTGCGCCACCCGCCCGAACAACCGCCCGGCCTCCGCCAGCGGCGCCACGTTCCCCGGCCGCCCGGCCAGCTCCGCCGTCCGCGCGAAGGCCGCCGACGTAGCCAGCTCCGCCGGTTCCGTCGCCAGCAACGCCGAGTCCCCCAACCCGACCGAACTCTCCAGCGTCCCCTGCCGCGCGACCGCCTCGGTCAGCACCGAGGTGTCGAACCCCACCCGGCCACCGG
>NZ_JAAGNB010001003.1:0-232 GCF_010550475.1 Amycolatopsis sp. SID8362 | reverse complement strand
CGGCCCGGCGGACGGCGCCCTGCTGCTGACCGTCCTGGCCGTGACGTCGCTGCTGGCCAACGCCGTCTTCGCGAAGAAGCCGCTGCCGTGGGCGCCGGACCGGACCGTGTGGCTGAGCACGCTCGTCCTGGCCGCGAGCGCCGGAGTGGCCGCGAGCGCCGACGGCGTCACCCTGCTGGTCGTGGCCGCCGCGACGGCCGGGCTCGCCGAAGGTCCGCAGCTCACGGCCTTG
>NZ_JAAGNB010000943.1:0-2717 GCF_010550475.1 Amycolatopsis sp. SID8362 | reverse complement strand
CGAGGTCCTGCTCGGCTCGGCGCACGAAGGCCCACCCGGCCGCGTCCACGGCGGCTGGGTCGCGGCGGTCCTCGACCACGTCCTCGGCCGCGCCACGGCGGCCGCGGGCTACCCGGGGATGACGGCGTCGCTGACGGTCGACTACCACCGGGGCACGCCGTACGCGGTCCCGCTCGTGGCCGGGGGCCGCCTCGTCCGCCGTGAGGGGCGGAAGCTGCACGCGTCGGGAACGCTGCGAGCGGGCGACGAGGTCTGCGCGACGGCGACGGCGATCCTGGTGCACTTCAGCGCGGACCGGTTCCCGGTGCCCACGGACTGACGCAGCTGGCCCGGTCCGGACGTAGTGAATGACTCATTCATGTCGTCTGACGACATGAATGAGTCATTCACGTCATCGGGCCGGAGCAGGTTCAGGAGCCGACCGTTGTGTGGCGGGGCGACTCCGAACTCGACGTCGCCATCAGCACCGCGCAGATCGGCACCGCCATCGCCAGTGCCGCCAGCACGAACACCGGGAACAGGAACGAGAACACCTCCGTGCCGGACGGGTCCGGGGCCGCCGGGTCGAGGTGGAGGCGGACCGCCGCCATGCCCGTGAAGTGCATGCCCGTCACCGCCGCGCCCATCACCAGGCCCGCCGCCAGGCGGGGCAGCAGCTTGTCGAGGCCGACCGTGAACCACAGGGCCGCCGTGGCCGCGACCACCGCGATGACCACCGACAGCGCCACCAGTACCGGGTCGTAGCCGATCGTGCCCTTGACCTGCACCGCCCACATGCCCGTGTAGTGCATCACCGACACCGCGAGCCCGGTCAGCAGGCCGCCCAGCAGCAGGCGGCGCCAGGCGAACCGGTTGCGGACGCCGAACACCAGCAGGCCGCAGAACACCGCCGCCACGGACAGGACCGCCGACACCGCCGTGCGGAGGATGTCGTAGCGGACCGGCAGGCCCGGCGTCGCGAAGCCGAGCATCGCGATGAAGTGCATGACCCAGATGCCGACGCCACCGATGGACAGCGCCGCGAGCCCCAGCCACGTCAGCCGCACGCGGGGGTTGTCGGTCGAGCGCGCCTGCAGCGTGCAGGCGAGCCCGAGGGCGCACCCCACCACCGACGTCAGGTAGGCGAGCACCACGAGCCAGTGCCCCATCGCGAAGTCGTCGTGGTTCATCGGCATTTTCCGGCTCCTGTCAGGCTTTCCGCGATCGTGGTGAGTGGTGCTCGGCGAGCGCGTGCTCGGCCGCGGCGATGAGGGTCCGCTTCGTGGACTCCGGGGAGCGCGCGTCGCAGGTCACGACGTCCACCGCCGACGGCACCTTGAGGGCTTCGCGGACCTGCGCCGGCGCGTGCTGACGGGTGTCCTCGAACTGGTTGATGGCCACCAGGAACGGCAGGCCGCGCGACTCGAAGAAGTCGATCGACGCGAACGAGTCCGCCAGGCGGCGCGTGTCGACCAGGACGATCGCGGCCACCGCGCCGCAGACCAGGTCGTCCCACATGAACCAGAACCGGTGCTGGCCCGGCGTGCCGAAGACGTAGAGGATCAGGTCTTCGGCGAGGGTGAGCCTGCCGAAGTCCATCGCGACCGTCGTCGCGAACTTGCCCGGCACCGCTTCGGTCCGGTCGACGCCGACCGCCGCCGTCGTCATCAGGGCTTCGGTGCGCAGCGGGTCGATTTCCGAGACGGCGCCGACGAACGTCGTCTTGCCGGCCCCGAAGCCGCCCGCTACGACGATCTTGGCCGAGGTGATGAGCTTGTCAGAGTGCGCGTAGTCCACTGAGGACCCTTTCGAGCAGGTCGTTGCGTTCGTCCCAGGAGGCGTCCGCGGTGAGCGTGTCGCGGATGGACACCTGGCCGGTGCTGAGCAGGTCGCCGATGAGCACCCTGGCCACCCCGAGCGGCACGCCGAGGTGGGCCGCGACCTCGGCCACCGAACGCTTGTGCCGGCACAGCTGCGTCACCGCGGCCAGCGGGTTGGTCGGGCTGAAGGACGCCGAACGCCCTTCGACCGTCGTCTCGACGAGGGCTTCCACCGCCAGGTCGACCTTCGGCCGCGTGCGGCCGGCGGTCCAGGCGTAGGGCCGGGCCAGCGACGCCGTGTGCCGCCCGCCCTCGCGTCGCCGGCCGTCGGTCACCGGGCCGCTCCCGGGGAGGCCGCCGGCCGCGCCGGGGTCTCGACCACCTTCCCGACCCGGTCCACGAGCAGCGTCATCTCGTAGCCCACCAGGCCGATGTCGCAGCCCGGGTTGGCCAGCACCACCAGGTTGGAGCCGTCGCCGACGTTCATCAGCAGCAGGAAGCCCTGCTCCATCTCGATCACCGACTGCACGACCCGGCCCGCGGTGAACAGGTCGGCCGTGCCGATCGCGAGGCTGGCGAGCCCGGACGCGATCGCCGAGAGCTGGTCGCCGCGATCGCGCGGCAGGGTCTCGTTCGCCGCCACGAGCAGGCCGTCCGCCGAGACGAGCGCGGCGTGCGCCACCCCGGGCACCTCCTGGGTGAACGCCGACACCAGCCAGTTCCGGGAGCCGTCGGTCACTTCCGTTCCTTCCTGCCGGGTACTCATCGCTGCTCCGCGTCCGGCTCGGCCGCGACCCGGTGGCGGGCCGCGCGCATGCCGCTGTAGTGCCGGGAAAGGTTGCTCCGCACCGCGGCCGGGTCGCGGAAGGGCTGGTCCGCCTGCTGCGGCCGGCGCGGGGCGGCCGAGCCCGGTGCCAG
>NZ_JAAGNB010000898.1:0-440 GCF_010550475.1 Amycolatopsis sp. SID8362 | reverse complement strand
CCGCGGCCGAGCGCGCCTACGCGCGCCGCGCCCAGCGGGCCGACCTGCTCAAGGAGCGCGAGCCGCGCCCGGAGCCCAAGTCCGCGCCGGGGACGCCCGCGCCGAAGCTCAAGCTGAAGCTGCGGCTGCCGAAGTCGCGGGCCTCGTTCGTGCTGATGATGATGGCGCTGCTGGCCGTCGGCGTGGCCACCACGCTGTGGCTGTCCACGCAGGCGATCGCCGACTCCTACCGGCTCGAGCAGCTGCGCACCACCAACGCGAGCCTGGCCGAGGCGAAGGAGCAGCTCCAGCGCGACGTCGCCAAGGCCGAGTCGCCCGCTTCGCTGGCGCCCGCCGCCCAGCAGCTGGGCATGGTGCCCGGTGGCGACCCGGCGCGGATCGTCGTCGGCCCGGACGGCAGGACCTCGCTCGTCGGCGAGCCCAAGAAGGCGAAGGAAGAC
>NZ_JAAGNB010000811.1:0-460 GCF_010550475.1 Amycolatopsis sp. SID8362 | reverse complement strand
GATGGCCGCGATCCCGGGCCGGCCGGCCTCGCGCGCCGCGATCGCGGTGGTCACCAGCGCGATCGACAGGTAGGCGCCACCGTGCGCGGCCGCGATCGCCGCTTCGTCGCCTTCGGCGGTCAGGAAGGGCGTGAGCGCTTCGTCGGCCGCGACGGCCGCCGTCAGGTCCGCCACGAGGTCGAGCAGGCCGGGCCGGACTTGGGCCAGCAACCGCGTTTCCCGCACCGCTTCCGCTTCGCTGTCGGTGAAGGCGAACCCGAACGCGCCGTCCGGCGGCGGGGTCAGCTCCCCCGTCACCGGCGGCGCCGGGATTACCAGCCCGGCCAGGGTCAGCTCGACCGCGCCGTGCACGCGCTCGACCACCCACGATGGCACGGCTCGCAACGAACGCACGACCTCGGCTTCGGGCCAGTCCGGGAACCGCGGCGGCGGTTCGAGCGCCAGCCGGCCCAGCGCCGCC
>NZ_JAAGNB010000721.1:0-808 GCF_010550475.1 Amycolatopsis sp. SID8362 | reverse complement strand
GACCAGGCCCGGCGGGGTCGCCACGCGGCGCCGGGCGGCGGCGCGCACGGCGTCCCAGCGCGGGTCGCGCTCGGGGTCGGTCTGCTCGGCCATCACCGCTCCCTCAATTCGGCGAGCAGCGCCACCCTGGCGCGGTGCAGCCGGGAACGCAAGGCGCCGACGTTCACGTCGAGCACTTCGGCGACCTCTTCGTAGCTCAGCCCTTCCAGCTCGCGCAGCACGAGCGGCACCCGCTGGGACACCTCGAGCCTGCCGATCGCCCGCAGCACCGCGTCCACCTCCTCCGCGCGCACGACCCGGCCTTCGGGGCCCGGGACGGCGAGCGCCGCCGTGTCCACAGTGGACTGGCCGGCGGGTTCGTCCAGCGAGATCGTCGGCTTGCGGCGGCGCAGCAGGGCGAGCGCGCTGTTGGTGACGACCCGGTAGAGCCAGGTCGACACCGCGGACTCGTGCCGGAACGTGCCGAGCGCGCGCCACGCGGCCAGCCACGACTCCTGCACGACGTCCTCGGCCTCGGCGGGGCTGCCGGTGATCCGCAGCGCGACCCGGTACATCCGGGGCGTGTGCTCCCGCACGAGCGCGCCGAACGCGGCTTCGTCCCCGGCCGCGGCCCGGGTGGCGAGGTCGGCGTCGCCGCTCACCCGGCGGCCCGGCGGTAGCGCAGGAACGTGAAGCCGTCTTCGACCAGGATCGACGCGAGCGAAAGCCGGCGCGGGACGGCCGCGGGACCGGTGGCGATCCGGTCCGCCGTCCCGGCCACCAGGAGCGGCGCGACGGTCAGGCACAGCTGGTCGACGCGGTCGGCGGC
>NZ_JAAGNB010000662.1:0-5228 GCF_010550475.1 Amycolatopsis sp. SID8362 | reverse complement strand
CGGACCTTCCGCCCGGTCGTCCGCACGAGCCGTCGGCCGAACACGCCGGACGCACGCACCGCGATCTGGTCCTCGAGCCCGCCGAGGACCAGGTCGGCGTCGCCGCCGAGGTCGACGCACCCGCCCCAGCGGCGCGGGTGCTCCAGGCCCACGACGCGGCCGAGACCCCAGATCCCGGCCGCGGCGGGGTCCACCGGTTCGCCCGGCTCGACCTGGACGGCGTTGCGCGTGACGCACCACAACGGCGCGTCCCGCCCCGCGTCCCCGAGCGCCTGGACGAGCACGAGCACGTCGGCGGCGTCGGTGAGGTAGGACAGCACGCCGTCGGTCTCCGGCAGCCGGGCACCGAGGTCCGCGCGACCGATCCCGGCGGGCACCTCCAGCACCGTGACGCCGTCGGGAAGCCGGACGTCGGTGCCTTCGGGGACGACCGCGAGCCACCAGCCGTCGAGCGGCGCCGGGGTGTCGATCGGTTGCCAGACCACGCGGTAGCGCCAGTCGGCGGTGCCACCGTCGGCGTCGCCACGCCAGCGGGACAGCGCGGGCAGCACCGCGTCCACTGTGGAGCGTTCGACGCCGAGGGTCTCGGCCAGCACGTCACCGTCGCCGTCGCGGACGGCGGCCCAGAACCGGTCGCCCGCCGGGTCGGCCGCCGGGGGCGTGCCCGGGGCGAGCCAGTACCGCTCCCGCTCGAACGGGTAAGTCGGCAGGTCGACCCGCGTGGTCACCGCACCGAGTATCGACGTCCACTGTGGACTTATACCTCGGACGTGCAGGCGGGCCAACGCGGTCAGCAGTGTCTCCGGTTCGGACCGGTCCGCACGCAGCACCGGCACCGCACCCTCGACCAGCGCCGACAGCACGGCGTCCGGACCGATCTCGACGAACGTAGTGACGCCGTCGGCGCGCAACGCCTCGACCCCGTCGGCGAACCGGACGGTGGCTTCGACCTGCCCGGCCCAGTACTCCGCCGTCTCCGGGCCGGTCCCGCCGGCCGGCACGAACGGCAACTCCGGCGCGGCAATCGACAACGTGTCCAGGATCGCGCGGAAGTCCGGCACCATCGGCGCCATCAGCGGCGAGTGGAACGCGTGGCTCGTGGCGAGCCGCTTGGTCTTGGCGAACGTCGCCGCGTACTCGGTCACCGCGGCTTCCGCGCCGGACAGCACCACCGCGTCCGGGCCGTTGACCGCGGCCAGCGCCACACCCTCGGGCAGCTGAAGGTCCTCTTCGGACGCCTGCACCGCGATCATCACGCCGCCCTCGGGCAGCGCCTGCATCAACCGGCCGCGCGCGGCGACCAGCGTGACCGCGTCGTCGAGCGTCAGGATCCCGGCGACGTGGGCGGCGGCGACCTCGCCGACCGAGTGGCCCAGCACGGCGTCCGGCCGGATGCCCCACGTTTCGAGGAGCCGCACGAGCGCGACCTCGACCGCGAAAATGCCCTGCTGCGCGTACTCGGTGCCGTCGGGGTCACCCGCGAAGACGACCTCCCGCACCCGCGGATCCGGGCACGCGGCGTCGAACGCGGCCGCGAACGCCGGGTACTTCTCGTACAGCTCGCGGCCCATCCCGGCCCGCTGGGAACCCTGGCCGGTGAACAGGAACGCCGTCTTGCCACGCTCGGCGACCCCGGTGATCGCGCCGCGGCCGTCGCGGATCGCGGCGAGCCCGGCGGCGCGCTCCTCGTGCGTGGCCGCGATGACGACCGCGCGGTGGTCGAAGGCGGCCCGCCCGGCAGCGAGCACCCGGGCCACCTCGGCGGGATCGGCGTCGACCGCGAGCAGCTGAGCGGCCTGCGCCCGCAACGCCGACTCCGTGCGCGCCGACAGCAGCCAGGGCAGCGGGCCCGCGACCGGATCCGGAGCCGGGGTGTCCGCCGGCTGTTCGAGGATCACGTGGGCGTTCGTGCCGCTGACGCCGAACGACGACACTGCGGCGCGCCGGACGTCGGTCTCCGGCCACGGGGTGGTGTCGGCCAGCAGAGCGACCGCACCGGCCGTCCAGTCCACTTTGGACGACGGCGTGTCGAGGTGCAGTGTCCGCGGCAGGACGCCGTGGCGCATGGCCTCGATCATCTTGATGATCCCGCCGACGCCGGACGCGGCCTGCGCGTGCCCGATGTTGGACTTGAGCGACCCGAGCCACAGCGGCGACGGCCGGTCCTGGCCGTAGGTGGCGAGCACGGCCTGCGCCTCGATGGGGTCGCCCAGCACCGTGCCGGTGCCGTGGGCTTCGACGGCGTCGACGTCCGATGCGGACAGTCCGGCGTTGGCCAGCGCCTGCCGGATCACCCGCTGCTGCGAGGGTCCGTTGGGTGCGGTGAGGCCGTTCGACGCGCCGTCGGAGTTCACCGCGGATCCGGCGACCACGGCCAGCACCGGGTGCCCGAGCCGTCGCGCGTCCGAAAGCCTTTCCAGCAGCAGCATCCCGGCACCTTCGGCCCAGGCCGTGCCGTCCGCGGAGTCCGAAAAGGACTTGATCCGGCCGTCCGGCGCGAGCCCGCGCTGGCGGCTGAACTCGACGAACGCGCCGGGGCTCGACATCACCGTGACGCCACCGGCGAGGGCGAGCGTGCACTCCCCCGCGCGCAGGGACTGCGCCGCGAGGTGCAGCGCGACCAAAGAGGACGAACAGGCCGTGTCGACGGTCAGTGTCGGGCCTTCGAAGCCGAACGTGTAGGCGATCCGTCCGGAAAGGACGCTGGCCGCGATGCCGGTGCCGAGGTTACCGCCGACGTGCTCCGGGGCCTCGTGCAGTGGCGGGCCGTAGTCCTGGGACGCGGTACCGGCGAACACGCCGACGGCGTCGCCCCGGACCGCGCGCGGGTCGATGCCCGCGTGCTCGAACGTCTCCCAGGCGACTTCGAGGAGCAGCCGCTGCTGCGGATCCATCGCCAGCGCCTCACGCGGGCTGAGCCCGAAGAACGCGGCGTCGAACCCAGCTGCGTCGGCCAGGAAACCGCCGTGCCGGACATAGGTCTTGCCCGGACGGCCGGGTTCCGGGTCGTGCAGCCCGTCGACGTCCCAGCCGCGGTCCGCCGGGAACGCGCTGATCGCGTCGGTGCCGTCGAGCACGAGGTCCCACAGCTGGGCCGGGGACGCGACGCCGCCCGGGTAGCGGCAGCCCATGCCGACGACGACGATCGGGTCGGCCGAACCCGCGTGCGCGGTGACGGCGCCGGTGGCCGTCTCACCGGCGAGCCATGCGGCGAGCGCGGCCGGGGTCGGGTGGTCGAAGACGAGCGTGGCGGGCAGCGTCACGCCGGTCGCGGCGCCGAGCCGGGAGCTGAGTTCGACCGCGGTCAGCGAGTCGAAGCCCAGGTCGGCGAACGCGCGGTCGGCGTCGAGGGGTTCGGTGTGGCCGAGCACGGCGGCGGCCTGCGCGCGGACGAGGTCGGTCAGGTTCCCGCCTGGCACGGGTACTTCCGGGCGGACGCGAGCCGGGGCACGGCCGTCCGCGGTGAGCCAGTAGCGCTCGTGCTGGAAAGCGTACGTCGGCAGCTCGGTGCGCCGCGCGCCGGCGAAGAACGCGGCCCAGTCGACCGGGACGCCGTGGGTGTGCAGGGTGGCGACCGCCGTCAGCAGGGTGGCGGCCTCGTCGCGGTCGGGGCGCAGCGCGACCGCGGTCACGGCGTCAGTGAGGCCGCGGGCGAGCGCGGTGAGCACGCCGTCGGGGCCGAGTTCCAGGTAGGCCGTGACCTCCTGGCTAGCCAACGTCGCGACGGCGTCGGCGAAGCGGACCGGCTCGCGGACCTGCGCGACCCAGTGGTCCACTGTGGACCCGTCGGTGACCTGACCGGTGCGCGTGGACACCAGCGGCACGGCGGGTGGCCGGAAGTCCAGTTCCCGCAATGCTTCTGCCAGGGGTTCGAGGACCGGGTCCATCGCGGCGGAGTGGAACGCGTGGCTCGTCGTGAGCCGCCGGGTCCGGCGGCCCTGGGCGGACCAGTCCGCCACGACTCCGGAAACGGCGTCCTCCGGCCCGGAAACCACGACGGCCGAGGTGCCGTTGACGGCGGCGAGGCCGACGTCCGGCGGAAGCACGAGTTCGGCTTCGCCGGCCTCGATCGCGGCCATGGCCCCGCCCGCGGGCACCGCGGCCATCAGCCGGCCGCGGGCGGCGACCAGCGTCGCCGCGTCGGCGAGCGAGAGCACCCCGGCCAGGTGGGCGGCGGTGATCTCCCCGAGCGAGTGACCGGCCACGACGTCCGGCCGGATGCCCCACGACTCGACGAGCCGGGCCAGCGCGACCTCGACCGCGAACAACCCGGCCTGCGCGTAGTCGGTGCGGTCGAGCAGCGTGTCGACGTCGGCGAAGACGACGTCCTTGAGCGGCGGCGCGCCGTCCCAGCGCGCGTCGATCTCCGCGCAGACGGCGTCGAACGCGGCGGCGAACACCGGGAAGGCGGCGTACAGCTCTCGGCCCATGCCCGGCCGCTGGGCGCCCTGGCCGGTGCAGAGGAACGCGAGCTTGGTCTCGGCCCGCGCCTTGCCTTCGACGAGCCCGGCGGCGGGCCGCCCCTCGGCCAGCGCGGCCAGCCCGGCGGCCGGATCGCCGATGACGACGGCCCGGTGCTCCAGCAGAGCCCGGGTCGTGGCCAGCGAAAACGCGACATCGACGCTCGGCTCGACCGCGCTGAGCCGGACTGCCTGCGCTCGCAAAGCTTCCGGTGTCTTGGCCGACAGCAGCAACGGCAGGACCGCCGGCTCGACCTGTTCGACGGGATCGGCGACGACCGCCGGGGCTTCCTCGACGATGACGTGCGCGTTCGTGCCGCTGACCCCGAACGACGAAACCCCGGCGCGGCGCGGGCGACCCCCGGCGGGCCACGGCTGAGGCGACGTGAGCAGCGAAACCGCGCCGGACGTCCAGTCGACGTGCGGCGAGCGCTCCTCGGCGTGCAGCGTGCGCGGCAGCTTTCCCGCACGGAGGGCGAGGACCGTCTTGATGATCCCGCCGATCCCGGCCGCGGCCTGGGCGTGCCCGATGTTGGACTTCAACGACCCCAGCCACAGTGGCGTCGTCCGGTCCTGGCCGTAGGTCGCGAGCAGCGCCCCCGCCTCGATCGGGTCGCCGAGGACGGTGCCGGTGCCGTGCGCCTCGACCGCGTCCACATCGGACGGTACGAGCCGCGCGTCGGCCAGCGCCGCCCGGATGACCCGCTGCTGCGCGGGGCCGCTGGGCGCGGTGAGGCCGTTGGACGCGCCGTCGGAGTTGACCGCCGA
>NZ_JAAGNB010000611.1:0-3228 GCF_010550475.1 Amycolatopsis sp. SID8362 | reverse complement strand
CGCCCGCCGCGGGTTCACTGCCTCGGAGAACCGGGTGTGGCGGATCTGCTCGATGCAGAAGATCTTCTCGCTGCACGCCAGGAAGAAAGGCCGTTCCCGCCAGGCGGGGCCGCCGGTGCACGACGACCTCGTGCGCCGGGACTTCACCGCCGCCGCGCCGAATACCAAGTGGCTGACCGATATCACCGAGCATCCCACCGGTGAGGGCAAGCTGTACTTGTGTGCGGTCAAGGACTGCTACTCCAACAAGATCGTCGGATACTCCATCGCCTCGCACATGCGGGCCTCACTCGCCGTCAGCGCGCTGCGCAACGCGATCGCGCTGCGCGACCCGCACGACGTCGTGGTCCACTCCGACCGCGGAGCCCAGTTCCGATCGGCGGCCTACCAGCGCCTGCTGCGCGGTCATGGGCTGACCGGGTCGATGGGTCGGGTCGGTGCGTGTGGTGACAATGCTGCGATGGAGTCGTTCTTTTCGTTGCTGCAGAAGAACGTTCTCGATACCCGCCGGTGGCGCACGCGGGAGGAGCTCCGGTTGGCGATCGTGTCCTGGATCGAGACGAAGTATCACCGCAAACGCCGCCAACGCGCCCTGGGCAAGCTCACCCCGGTCGAGTTTGAGACCATCTACACGGCCACGTCAGCGGCCTGAGAAACAGTCAGCTCCGGTGTCAACCGAAGTCTGGGCAGACCCCTTCCAGCCACGCCAGCAGGGTGGTTTTGTTCGCGAGATGCGACCGCACTCGATCCCTGGCTCGTGAGACGAGCACTCCGACACTCAGCGCTCTCTGCGGCCCTTGGCTGCTGTGATGGAGCAGGTGAACACCGACACCACAGCCGGCCTTCTCGACGACGACCGACGCACAGCCTTGGCGCAACAGTCGGTTCACGGGCGGGTTCTCGAGCCCGAGGACGTCGGCGCCGCGGTCGCGCTGCTCGCCGACGGCGGCTTCGGCTCGGTCGCCGGCCAGGTGATCCGCCTCGACGCCGGATTCGGCGTGCTCAACCAGCAACTGACCCGTCCTGACCACGCTACCCGCAACCGGCCGAGGGGGTCACCAGGGCCGCGCCCCCATGGGGCGGACCCGCCGCGAGTCACAGGAACACACTGTCATGCCGCTGACCGCGCATCCACGTCCAGCATGCCGGTCAGCAGGTGAACAGGCGACGTCCGGGACACCATTCAGGCGATCAGAGGCTCATCCAGCAGAACATGAGCTCGTCGGCTTCCCGAGCCCGCCGCGCGAGCCCGACCATGGACTCGATGAACGCTTCTGCGTCCGCGACGTCGACGTTGCCACCGAGCTCTTCGATTTGTGCCCACTCGCGCGCCACGCGAGGCACATCGACGGCTTGGGCCAGCACATCGCGAGCCGAAGTGCTCAGCTCAGAGACCCACGGACCCTCGTAGTCAGGGTCCTGCTCCCGACCCGCCGGCCAAGCAAGACGGTCGGTCACCAGATCCGGGTTCCAGGGCACCTGCTGGATCGCCGCGATCATCATGCCCAGCACGACTCCCGGATCGACGCCCTTCGCATCGATCCCGTCGAACACATTACTCACCGGACTGCGCCCGCCACCGGCATCCATCACCCGCCGCACAGCGTCGGCCCCGGATGTACGGAAGTAGTCAAACAACGGCATGACACCGATTATGCCAAAGCGGCACCTTCCACAGCGTGCCGACCTCGACTGGTAGCTCTTCGTCTACTCATGCCGCTTATCGATTGCTAACGAACACCGCGTTCGCCAACCGCCGGTGCGAGAACCTGTTCCACGTCCGCGCTGCTGTCGGCCGCCCCGCGACTGACAACGTGGTGGCCTCGCGGCAAGGCAAGCGACAGGTGGAGCGCCCAGCGCGAAGCTGAGAGTAAACGATCTGAAGAGGTGCCGAGTAGCGGTCAAACTTGATCACGAGTAACGCCATAATGCGGTCGAAACTCGGCAATATTGATCATCGCAGGTGATCAGCGTGTACGTTCAGAATCCACGAACACTTCAGGAAGCCGGTGTCGTCCACGATCAGCACACCACGTACTCCCACGCCCGGCCCCTCGGCTCCGACCGCGTGAACCGGCCCGCGATCCGCTCATGCACCCGGTCCAGCTGATCCATCACCACATCGACCACCACCAGGATGATCCACCACGCACCCGAGTACCGTTGCGGAAGCAGGCCCTCGCCCACGTCGCTCACCTTTCCCGCCCCTGGAGCCACGCACTGCATTAGACCGGGGTGGCCCAGGCGCCGAGGGGGGGTGTCCCTATGTGGTTGTCAAGCCGCGGCGGGGGCGGGTTCGGGGTGTCGGTAGTGGGTGCCGTTGCGGAGCATCGCGTAGAGGACGTCGCAGCGGCGGCGGGCCAGGCAGATCAGCGCGGCGTTGTGCTTCTTGCCCTCGGCCCTCTTCCTGTCGTAGTAGGTCCGGCTGGTCGGGTCGGACAACGAGGCGAAGGCGGCGAGGAAGAACGCGCGTTTGAGCTGGCGGTTGCCGGTCCGGGCCGGGTGCTCGCCCTTGATCGATGTTCCGGAGCTGCGGGTCACGGGGGCGATCCCGGCGTAGGCCGCCAGGTGCCCGGAGGTCTTGAAGTTGGAGGCGTCGCCGACTTCGAGGAGGATGCGGGCTGCGGTCCTGACGCCGATGCCGGGCATCGAGGTCAGGACCCCGGCAAGAGGGTGCGCATCGAGTATCCCCTCGACCTGCTCAGCAACTTGCTTCCGTTGCTGGAGAACCGTTTTGAGGCTGTCGGCCAGCCGCGGCAAGACCGTGTCCGCGGCGGCGGTGCCCGGGACGGTGACGGTCTGCTCGCCCAGGGCGGTCATGATCGCCTCGACCAGCTTGTCGCCGATGCGGGGCGCGTGAGCCTTGGCGATCGCCGTGAGCTTGCGGCGGCCGGCTTTGGCGATCCCGGCCGGGCCGCCGCAGCGGGACAGGATCTCCAGCACCGCCGGGTGGGCGATCTTGGGGCCGATGGCCCGTTCCAGCGCCGGGTGGATGCCGGTGAGCAAGCCGCGGATGCGGTTGCTGATCCGGGTGGCTTCGCCGGCCAGGTCGTCGTCGAACCCGACCAGCACCTCCAACTCGGCCAACGCGTCGTCGCCGACATCAACGGGTCGCAGGGTGTGGGGCAGGGAGCGGGCGGCGTCGGCGATGACGAACGCGTCCCGGGCGTCGGTTTTGGCGCGGCCGGGGTAGAGGTCGGCGATGCGGCGCATCGCCAGGCCGGGCAG
>NZ_JAAGNB010000568.1:0-382 GCF_010550475.1 Amycolatopsis sp. SID8362 | reverse complement strand
GGCGGCTGGTGCTGCTCAGCCGCCGGGGCGCGGAAGCACCCGGCGCCGCAGAACTCGCCGAGGACCTCGCCGCCGCGGGCAGCGAAGCCGTCTTCGCCGCCTGTGACGCGGCGGACCGCGACCGGATCGCGGAAGTGCTTGCCGCGCACCGGGTTTCCGCCGTCGTGCACGCCGCCGGTGTCCTCGACGACGGCGTCGTCGAAGCCCTGACGCCGGAGCGGCTGGACGCCGTGCTGCGCCCGAAGGCCGTCGCCGCACGCAACCTCGACGAGCTGACCGGCGATCTCAAGGCGTTCGTGCTGTTCTCCGCCGCCGCGGGCACCACCGGCGGCAGCGGGCAAGGGAACTACGCCGCCGCCAACGCCTACCTCGACGCCCTCGC
>NZ_JAAGNB010000525.1:0-643 GCF_010550475.1 Amycolatopsis sp. SID8362 | reverse complement strand
CGTCTGGTCCCTCGAGGACGCGTGCCGCGTCGTGGCCGCCCGGGCCCGCCTGATGCAGGCGCTGCCCGCCGGGGGCGCGATGGTGTCCGTCCAGGCCCCCGAGGCGGAGGTCGCCGCGGCGCTGGCCGGGCACGAGCGCGAAGCCGCGATCGCGGCGGTCAACGGTCCCGCTTCGGTGGTGCTGTCCGGCGAAGAGGCCGCAGTCATGGCGATCACCGGACGGCTGGCCGCGGCCGGCCGAAAGACTAAGCGTTTGCGGGTGAGCCATGCGTTTCACTCTCCGTGTATGGACGCCGTGTTGCAGGACTTCCGCCGGATCGCCGAGGGTGTGCGCTACGCACCCCCGGCGCTCCCGGTCGTCTCCGGCGTGACCGGCGAACCGCTGACCGCGGAACAGGCCTGCGCACCCGAGTACTGGACCGAGCAGGTCCGCGCGACCGTGCGCTTCGCCGACTGCGTCACCTGGCTCGGCGACCACGGCGTCACCACCTTCCTCGACGCCGGACCGGACGGGGTGCTGGCCGGGATGGCGGCCGCCTCGGCGCCCGCCGGGGCGGCGGTGGTCCCCGCGCTGCGCCGGGACCAGCCCGAAGAGACCGCGCTGGTCACCGCGCTCGGCCGGCTCCACGAGGACGGCGCCGTC
>NZ_JAAGNB010000475.1:0-680 GCF_010550475.1 Amycolatopsis sp. SID8362 | reverse complement strand
TGGGGCAGCCGGGACACCGGCTCCGCACGGGCCGCCGCCATCAGGGCCGCCATCGGGGTCTCGCGGGTGCCGCGCGGGGGCTGGCCGGACAGCGCGTAGCTGATCGTCGCCGCCAGCTGCCAGGCGTCGGACGCCGGGGAGGCCGCCGAGCCCATGGCCTGCTCCGGGGCGACGAAGTCGGGCGTGCCGATCATCATGCCGGTGGCCGTCATCTTGGAGTCGCCCTGGCTGCGGGCGATGCCGAAGTCGATCAGGTGGGCCAGGCCGCTCGGGTCCAGCACGATGTTCGACGGCTTGATGTCGCGGTGCAGGACGCCCTTGTCGTGCGCCGCGGCGAGCGCGCCCGCCATCGTCGCCCACAGGCGGCCGGCCGCGACGTCGTCCAGCGGGCCCTGGCCGTCGACCAGCTCGGCCAGCGGGCGGCCTTCGAGGTACTCCATGACCAGCGCGAGCCCGTCCGGCTCCTCGGCCAGGTCGTACACCTTGACGCAGTTCGGGTGGCTGACCACGGCCAGCGCGCGGGCCTCGCGCTGCATGCGCTCGGCGGTGTCGCGGTCCGGCGCGTGCGCGATCTTCAGCGCGACCGTGCGGTTCAGCTGGGTGTCGACGGCCTGCCAGACCGTGCCGAAGCCGCCCGCGCCGAGCTGCTTGACGCGCCGGTAGCGGCTGCCGCCGGCGTT
>NZ_JAAGNB010000426.1:0-543 GCF_010550475.1 Amycolatopsis sp. SID8362 | reverse complement strand
CGTGACGGCGCTGGCGCACTGGGCAGGCGCCGCCGAGACGGCGTGGTGGCCGCTCACCTGGCTCACCCAGCTCGCCCCGCTGATCTTCTTCGCCGGCGGCCACGCCAACGCCGCCGGCTGGCGCGCGGAACAGGAACGGGGCGGCGGCTACCGCCACTTCCTGGCCGAGCGCGCCAGCCCGCTGCTGCGCCCGGCGCTGATCTTCGCCGTCGTCGCGCTGCTGACGCCGCTCGCGCTCGAACTGCTCGGCAGCCCGGCCGGGACGACGGCCACGGTCATGCGGATCGCGCTGCACCCGCTCTGGCTGCTCGGGGTCTACCTGCTGACGATCGTCTGCGCGCCCCCGCTGCTAGCGCTGCACCGCCGGGCGCCGGTGACCGCGACCGCCGTCCTGCTCGCGCTGGTCGTCGGCGGCGAGGTGCTCGCGGACGCCACCGGTTCGCCCCTGCCCCGCTATGCGGCGACGTTCGCCCTCGCCCTCCTCGCCCAGCAGCTCGCCTTCGCGCACGCGGACGGCGTGCGCCCGTCGCGGCGGCTGCTCGC
>NZ_JAAGNB010000372.1:0-677 GCF_010550475.1 Amycolatopsis sp. SID8362 | reverse complement strand
GTCCGCCTGCCCGCCGACGCCGTGCTCGCGCTGGGCACGGCGATCGCTTCGGCACTGGCGGCGGCCCACGCGGCCGGCGTCCTGCACGGCGGGGTGACGCCGGACAACGTGCTCTACCGCGCTTCGGGCGAGTTCGTCCTGGCCGACTTCGGGCAGACGCTGCGCCGCCGGTTCCCGCGCGATCCGGTGCACGCGGTGGAGTACACCGCGCCGGAAACCCTGCGCGACGACACGCTTTCGCCCGCGTCCGACCTGTACGGCCTCGGCGCGGTGCTGTACAGCGCGCTGACCGGGGCGCCGCCGTTCCCGCGCCGGACCGGGCAGCAGCCCGGCGAGCGGATCCTGCAGGTGCTGCGGGAACCGGCCGCGCCGATCCGCGGCGCGGACGTCCCACCCGGACTGTCCGATGTGGTCGGGAGCTTGCTGGCCAAGGACCCGGACGACCGGCCGGCGGACGTCGTGACGCTGCTGGAGAACCTCCGCGACGGCGTCACACCACCGGTTCCCGCGCTCCCCGAGGCCGACCCCGAGCCGGAGCCGGCCGACGTCGATTTCGACGACTTCGCCGAGGAACCCCGGCCCGCCGCGTCCGCGCCGGCCCCGCTTCCCCCGAGCGGGCGCACGCTGATCCGCACGTTCGGCGGCCCGCCGCAGCGCCCGGCTTCACCCACCCGGCG
>NZ_JAAGNB010000332.1:0-206 GCF_010550475.1 Amycolatopsis sp. SID8362 | reverse complement strand
GCGTGAGCGGCGGCGACGGTTGCGCGGCGAGCACGCGGATCGCTTGCGCGTGCAGCAACGCGCGTTCGGGCCCGCTCACCGTGTCGTAGACCGCCTTGCGCGCCAGCGGGTGCCGGAAGCCGTACTTGCCGTCGCCGACTTCGCCGAGCACCCCGCCCGACAACGCGGCGAGCAGCGCGGTGCGCAGGACGTCGTCGGTGAGCCCG
>NZ_JAAGNB010000272.1:0-913 GCF_010550475.1 Amycolatopsis sp. SID8362 | reverse complement strand
GGTGCGCGGGCACCTGGCGAACGACCTGGGCCGTCCCGAGGACGCCGCCACCGCCTTCCGGGCGGCCGTCGCCGACTTCGCCGCGCTCGGGGCCGAGGTGGACGCGGCGGTGACGCGGGTCGAGTTCGCGGCCGCGTCGCTGGACGCCGGCCGTCCGGAAGAAGCGGCCGAAGCGATCGAGGACGCGGAGGCGGTCCTGGAGCGGGCCGAGGTGGGCCACGAACTGGCGCGCGGCCGGTACCTGCTGGCGCGGGCGTGCCAGGAGCTGGACCGGGAAGTCCAGGCGGCGGAGCTGTTCGCCGCGTCGGCCGAGCACTTCGCGGCGCTGGGGAACGAGGCCGCGGCGGGGCAGGCGACCGAGTCCCGCGCGGAGGTCCTCGACCGGCTGGACCGGGACGCCGAAGCGGCGGCGGATTTCGCGGCCGCGGCTTCGCGGTTCCACACGGCCGAACTGCCGGCGGAGGAGCTGCGCAACCGGCGCCGGGCGGCACTGTCGTGGCTGTGGGCCGGCGAGCCCGCGCGAGCGGAGGAAGCACTGGCCGAAGCGGACGCCGTGACGGGCGAGGGTCCGCACTTCGAGTGGGAGCGCGCCTTCGCGGCGTACGACGCGGCTCGCCTGCTGGCCAATTTGGACCGTCCGGCGGAGGCACTCCCCCGCGCCACGGCGGCGGCGGAAGCCTTGCGGGCCATGGACGCCGAGGGCCCGGCGGTCGCGGCGGACGTCCTCAGTGGACGGTTGTGGCGCGACCTGGGCAAGGTGGCGGAGGCCCGCGAGGTGCTGACTGCCGCCCTGGCCCGGCTGCCGGAGGAGGCGTCGGGCCAGCGCGAGGACATCGAGGCACTCCTGGCCGAACTCGACGCCTGATGGTCGTGAGTGTTCAGTCGGGTTCTAACCCGACTGAACACTCACGAC
>NZ_JAAGNB010000217.1:0-796 GCF_010550475.1 Amycolatopsis sp. SID8362 | reverse complement strand
GGGCCCGCTGCCGGCCCGGCCCGCGAGCCACGGCGCGGCGATCGAGCCCGGTACCGTCTACGTCGCGCCACCCGATCGCCACCTGCTCACCGAAGACGGCTCACTGGTCCTGACGCAGGGGCCGACCGAGAACGGCCGCCGGCCCGCGGTCAACGCCACGTTCCGGTCGGCCGCGCTGAGCGGCGGCTCCCGCGTCGTCGGGATCGTGCTGTCGGGGGTGCTCGACGACGGTGCGGCAGGCCTGCGCGCGATCGTGGACCAGGGCGGTGCCGCCGTGGTCCAGGACCCGGCCGACGCGCTCTACAGCGGCATGCCGGGCAACGCACTGGCACTGGTGGACACCGCGTACACCGCCCGCGCCGCCGAGATCGGCGCGGTGCTCGACAAGCTGGTCCGGATGGCGGTGGGCCCGGGCGGGGCCGGGCCGCCGTCGGACGCGCTCCTGCTGGAGGACCGCATCGCCAGGGACGGGGTGCGGGCGGGCGCGATCGAGCCCGCCGAACGGGACGTCGCCGCGGGCTACACCTGCCCCGACTGCGGGGGACCGCTCACCGAGATCGACCCGGTGGGCCGGTACCGCTGCCGGATCGGGCACGCGTGGACGGCCGAAGCCCTCATCGCCCAAGAGGACGAGTTCCGGTTCGCGTTGCAACGAGCCTTGCGCGCGCTCGACGAGAAGGCGGAGCTGGCCGGGAAGCTGGCCGCGCGGGCCGGTCGCAGGCCGCCGCGCGGACTCGCGGAACGCTACGCCGCGTCCGCCCGCGAAGCCGCCGGCGCCGCGGAGACGCTACGGCGG